>DATCZF010000106.1:0-16534 GCA_036526055.1 Woeseiaceae bacterium | reverse complement strand
AACCGGGCAAATCGTTCGCTATCACTGCCGTTAGTCACGGCAGCCGATTATTGTGCCGACAATCCCCTGCCTGTCGCGAGGTAGGTCGCGAAGCTGCCCAGCCAGTGACCGCCCGCATAATGCTCGCCGGTGACCGCTTCCAGCCCGGCCTCGCGGTGGGCGAGAGCCGCGGCATTGATGGCGCTCAAGCGGCGGTCGTCTTTCGGTAAGCCGGCCGCGACGCCCTCGAGCATCCACGCGCGGCTGATATTCAAACCGTCGATGTGCGCGAGCTTGCCGTCTTCGCGATCGCTCACGATACCGATGGGCAGCCACTCGGCCGATTCTTTTCTCGGAATCGTCGGCAGAAATTCTTTCAGCCAGCCGGCAAACTCGGCCGGCGCCAGCACGCGCCGCAGCAGGTCGGCCTCGGCAATGCAGGGCGACAGGAAATCATGCCCGGAAGGTTCATATGCGAGGGGGCAGTCACGATCTTCGTAATAAAAATCGCGAATCTTTTTCTCCAGCAAGGCCTGCAGGGCGACATCGTCGGCCTCGCGGGCCCAGTCGAGCACCAGGCCGAACGCAAACGCCGTTTGCGAGTGCTCGCCGATGCGAATCGGGTAGACGAGCTTGGGTAACCACTCGAACAGGCTGTCGCGGGCTGCCTGTTCCAGCGGTTGCAAGTTCGTCGACCACTGGCGAGCCTGCTCGTCATCCCACTGGCGCAGCTCCGTCCCCAGTTGCAGCAGCCAGGCGAGGCCGTAGGGCCGCTCGAAGGAATTGCGTCCCTCGGCCCGAATATAAGCGAGCTCGCCGTCGATATTGGCGGCCGTCAGGCTGGTCGCCAGCGCGGCACGCGCCGGTTCCGCAAACGGCGCGTCGGGGAACTGTCGGGCCAGCCTGGCGAGCAGCCAGTGGCCGTGTACCGAGGAGTGCCAGTCGAAGCAGCCGAAGAATGCGGGCGTGAGGTGCCGCGGCGGCAACGCATCCGCATCGCTGTTCATCACGTGGCCGATCTTGTTGGGATACTCGCGGCCGACGCAGTCGAGCGCGAGTTTCGCGAAGCGCTCGGCAGCGATGGCATCAAAGCTCGGCCGTGGTGGCTGTTTGTCACAGCCGCTCAGCACGGCTGCCGAAAGCAGGATCAGGATAATTCTATGCATGCCATTACTCGCTAGTGGGCCGATGAGTTGATTCTGGCACAAAACGGCCGCGCAGAAATCGTGACCCACGGAGATTCCCCTGCATCGCGAGGTTCGCGCTGTGTGATTACTCGTCGATCGGAATGCCGCTGGCGGCTTCGCGATGCCACTCCTGGATGATTTCCCAGGCCTCTGCCGCCGTTTCCGCGAACCAGAAGAGATCGCGGTCCTCGATATCGATCACGCCTTCTTCGACGAGGAAATCGGCGTCGAAAACGCCGCGCCAGAATTTTTCCCCGACCAGGACTACCGGCATCGGTTTCACTTTGCGGGTCTGTATCAGCGTCAGCGTTTCGAATAGCTCGTCGAGCGTGCCGTAACCGCCCGGCAACACCACCAGCGCCTTGGCGCGCAGCAAGAAGTGCAGTTTGCGAATGGCGAAATAGGTAACGCTGAAGCAGAGGTCCGGGCTGATATACGGGTTCGGGTATTGCTCGTGCGGCAGGGTGATATTGAGCCCGATGCTCTTGCCGCCGACGTCATGAGCGCCGCGGTTGGCGGCTTCCATGATGCCCGGGCCGCCACCGGTCATCAGCATGACGCGGCAATCCATCGGCCCGCCACCGCACTCGGTAATCAGCGTGCCGAGTTCACGGGCGATGTTGTAATACCTGCTCTTGGCGGCAAGCCGGTTCGCTATCGCCAGCTTGTGCTGTAACACGGGGTCTTCCGGGCGGTCGGCGAGCCGTTTTTCCGCCAGCGCAACCCGGCGCTCGGCTTCGAGCGGTTCGCGAATGCGCGTGCTGCCGAAGACGACGATCGTGTGTTCGACCCCCGCGCGG
Organism: Woeseiaceae bacterium; assembly: GCA_036526055.1. GTDB lineage: Bacteria > Pseudomonadota > Gammaproteobacteria > Steroidobacterales > Woeseiaceae > JAHEFE01. Next base: position 14,568 of record DATCZF010000106.1, on the reverse strand, counting down.
CGCATCAGCAGTTCCGGCTTCAGGTAGTCGAGGCCCAGCCGCAGCGACCTTAAGTCCTCGGACTTGACGAACTCGGGGTCTTCACTGCCCGGCGCATAGCAGGCGCTGTGCATCAGCTCCCTGACATGTTCGGGCGCTTCGGGATCGAATTCGAAGGCCTTCGGCTCTTCCCAGGGCAGGGGCTCTTCCCGTCGCTCGGGATTCGCCGGCGTCAGTCGCTGGCCGCCAATTACGTCATCTGCATTCATAACCGTGTGTCCTTGTTACTCGCGGTGGCCTGACCCGAGGATCATTTCACTGGAGTTTTGCAATGTTCAGTTTCTGCTTGTGCTGCGCGATCGTTACCTCGGCGCCATGCGTTTTGACCAGTGCGTCGGCAAGTAATTCCTGCGCATTCTTTTCGCCATGCACGAGGTAAACGGGAGGACGCCCACTGAATTTTCCGTACCAGTAAAGCAGGTCTTCCTGGTCAGCGTGCGCGGAAAGCCCGCCGATGGTGTGAATGCGGGCGCGCACGGCATAGTCCTCGCCCCACAGCCGCAGCGTTTCGGCCCCGTCGACGAGCTGCCTCCCGGGCGTGCCGCGTCCCTGGAAACCGACGATCATGACGTGGCATTCCGGGCGCCAGATGTTGTTCTTCAGGTGATGCCGAATGCGCCCGCCATTGCACATGCCGCTGCCGGCAATGATTACCGCGCCCGATTGAATGGCGTTGATGGCCATCGACTCTTCCGGTTCCAGTGTCGCGTGGAAATTGGGCAGGTCAGGCGTGGTCGAGCCGGGTTTGAACAGGTGCGGGCCATACAGATCCTGGTATTGGGCATACACGGCGGTGGCCTCGATCGCCATCGGACTGTCGAGAAAAATTCGCCAGTGTTCCAGGCCCCACTCGGCGTAGTGTTTCTGCATCAGGTAAAGCAGGTCCTGGGTACGGCCGATCGTGAACGAGGGGATCAGGATGTTGCCGCGGCCCTGCCGCGCCGATGCGAAGACGTCGCCAATCTCGCGAATGGTGTCCTTCGGTTCGCGATGCAAACGGTCGCCGTAGGTGCTTTCCATGATGACGACATTCGCCGTCGTCAGCGTCGACGGTGAATTCATCACCGGCGAGCCGCGATGCCCGAGGTCGCCGCTGAACACCAGGGTCTTTTCCGCGCCATCCTCACGAAACCGCAATTCGACGATGGCCGCGCCGAGAATGTGGCCGGCATCGTGCAGCGTGCAGAGCAAACCCGGAACGACCTCGATCGGCTGCGCATAGTCGATGCCGTGAAAAAACTGCAGGCAGCATTCGGCATCTTCGCGCGTGTACAGGGGCTCGACAGGTTTTTTGCCATGGTTCTTGCGCTTGCGGTTTTCCCACTCGGCATCCTTCTCCTGCAGGTAGCCGGAGTCGGGCAGCATGATGCGACAAAGCGCGACGCTGGCATGCTGCGTGTATATCGGCCCGGCATAACCGGACCGGCAGAGCAGCGGAATGCGTCCGGAGTGATCGATATGCGCATGACTCAGGATGACGGCGTCGATGTCCTCGACAGGCACGGGAATTGCCGCGTCGTTTTTTTGTTCTTCTGCACGCGTTCCCTGGAACATGCCGCACTCGAGCAATACGGTGTGGCCGTTGTAGCGAATGGCGTACAACGATCCGGTGACTTCACCGGTGGCGCCAAGGAACTGCAACTCAAAACTCATCGTTACACTCCTTCGTAACCTGAGCATAGCAGTCGCGCAGAAAAATAATTGGCGCCTGCGAGGTTTGGTGCGGCGCTAGACTGGCGTATCCGTATCGAGCGTGCAGCGCACGACTCCGCGCACTGCATTGGCCAGGTAGATCGCATCGGCATGGACGAGGTCTGTGACAGCCAGCGGTTTTTCGCTGACGTCGATATCCGTCCTTGCCAGCTGCACGCGACGCATCACGCCGGGCAATACGCCCGCCTGCAGCGGTGGCGTGAACCACTTGCCATCCTTGACGATAAAAACGCTGCTGCGCGCGCCTTCCGCGATCTCGTCGCGCTCGTTCAAAAACAGCGCATCGAAACAACCGGGTATCGCGGCAACCCGGCGCAGCGTGTCGTCGTAGAGCTGCCGACGCGTGGTTTTGTGGCGCAGAAAAATATCGCGCGAGTCGACGCGCTCACGCGCAATCAGTACACGACAGTCTTGCGGCAGCGCGTCGAGCGGCGCGGTCGTGATATTCACGCTGCCATCGCGGGCAAGCGCCAGGCGAACGCGCCACTCGCCGGCCTTGTCAGCCACCGCGGCCATCAGTGCTTCGCGGATGGCGTTTACGTCGCAATGAAAGCCGAACGCATGCGCCGATGCCGCGAGCCGTTCGAGGTGCAGCTCAAGCAGCGGCAGCTTCGCGTCTTTCGCAAGCAGCGTTTCGATCAGCGCGAAGCCCGGCTCCAGCGCCGTGACGAAGTTGGCCTTGGCAAGGCATTCCGCGTACTCGAGGTCCGCGTCGGAGTCGGCGACGATGCCGCTGCCAATACCGAGCCGGCCCTTGCCATTCGTTGTCAGTTCCAGCGTGCGAATCGCGACGTTCAGGGTGAAGTCGCCACCCGGGCGCCAGTGACCGATGCTGCCGGTGTACAGGTGCCGCGGGGCGCGCTCCAGCGACTGGATCAGGCGCATCGCGCGAATCTTTGGCGCGCCGGTGATCGAGCCGCAGGGAAACAGCGCGTGCAGCAGTTCGAACAGGGAGACGTCGTTGATGTCCGCCGATACCTGCGACACCATCTGCAGCAATGTTTTATAGCGTTCGATCTCGAAGAGCGCATCGACGCGAACCTGTCCGGCGCGGGCAATGCGGCCGAGATCGTTACGAATCAGGTCGACGATCATGACGTTTTCGGCGCGATCCTTGACGGAAGCCTGCAGTGCATTTGCCCGGGCATCGTCCTCGTCGGGCGTCGCGCCGCGCAACGCAGTGCCTTTCATCGGTCGCGCAATCACGTGCTTGTCGCGGCAGTCGACGAACAGTTCGGGCGACAGCGACAGCACCTTGCGGCCTTCGAGATTGATGAAGGCGCCGTGGCGTACCGCCTGCCGTTTGCGCAAGGCGTGATACAGGGCGAGTGGCGCGCCGTAGTACGTGAAGTCGAGCGGCCAGGTGAAGTTGACCTGGTAGACATTGCCGGCGGCGATATTTTCGAGCACCTGCCGAATCGAATCGCGGTAATCCTCGAGTTCGAGCCCGCGCACCAGGTTCATCACGCCGGCCTCGCGCTCTCGCGGCGGCAATTGCGCGACCAGTGCGTCCAGCGCGGCGTCGAGTTCCACCTGGCTCAACCACTTTGCCTCGGCGAATGCGATCGCACAAAACGGCGGCCGATCCGGCGCGGCACTGTTGGCGGAAGAGGCGGGCTCCAGCCAGTAGCCGAGTTCGTAGTCGAGCAACAGCACCGTGTGGTGGTCGCGCGCCGCCCGTTCGGCCTGGTCGCAGGCGTCTCGCAGTTCTGCCGCCGAGTGCGCTGCATAGCGGGCGACTGGCTGTTGTAACAGCCACGCACCGGCAGCGCCGCTGTCGTCCTGTCCGTCGACGAGCGCGAAGACTTCGTGAATGTCGTGTAATTGCTTCAGCAAGAAATGACCGTTGCGAGAACTGCCCGCCAATATTGGCGGGCGTTATTTTCCAACAATCCTACACGCTTTGCGACGCGCCCCAATGTGAACGGCGCGGTCAGGCCCTGGGCTGGAAGCGCGCGGGTTCCTGCTTGGCCATGTGCTCGTAAGTCTGCCAGCGCATTTCGACGAGTTCCTGCGCGCTTTTCAGGAGCTTTTGCGCCTCGATGGGGTGTGTGCGCGACAGCACCCGGTAGCGCATCTCGTTGTAGGCGTATTCCTTGAAGCTGATGGTCGGGCGCGGCGAATCGAGGACGAAGGGTTTCTTGCCCGCATCACGCAGCGCCGGGTTGTAGCGAACCAGGGGCCAGTATCCGCACATTGTGGCCAGTTTCTGCTGTTGCAGCCCCTTGGACATGTCGTAGCCGTGCGCAATGCAATGGCTGTAGGCGAGGATCAGCGATGGGCCCGGATACTCCTCGGCCTCGCGCATCGCCAAAAGGGTTTGCTGCGGGTTGGCGCCCAGCGCGACCTGGGCGACGTAGACATTGCCGTAGGAGACCGCCTGTAACGCGAGATCTTTTTTGCCGATGCGCTTGCCGGCGGACGCGAACTTCGCGGAGGCGCCGATCGGTGTTGCCTTGGACATCTGCCCGCCGGTGTTGGAATACACCTCGGTGTCGAGTACCAGGACGTTGACGTTCCTGCCGCTGGCGAGGACATGGTCCAGGCCGCCGGAACCGATGTCATAGGCCCAGCCGTCGCCGCCGACCAGCCAGATGCTGCGGCGGACCAGGTGATCGACGATCGACAGCAACGCGGCGGCCTGCTCGTTGTCTTCCTGTTCCGCCATCTCGGTCAGCATGCGCTTGAGCAGGCGCACGCGCTCGCGCTGCGAGCGAATTTCGCTGCCGACGCGCTGGCCGCTGTTGATCAATGAGTCGGCAAACTCCCTGCCGATGCGCGGCGCCATGTCCTGGACGAGCTTCTTGGCCATGTCCATGTGCTGGTCGGCCGCAATGCGCATGCCGAGCCCGAACTCGGCGTTGTCCTCGAACAGCGAGTTCGACCACGCGGGGCCGCTGCCTTCCGCATTCTTGCTCCACGGCGTGGTCGGCAGGTTGCCGCCATAGATCGAGGAGCAGCCGGTTGCGTTGGCCACCAGCAGCCGCGGGCCAAACAGCTGCGACAGCAGCTTGACGTACGGGGTCTCGCCGCAGCCGGCACAGGCGCCGGAAAATTCGAACAGCGGCTCGAGGAATTGCGCGCCGCGCACCGATGAGAAATCGACCTTGGCGCGATCGCTGATCGGCAGGCTCTCGAAAAAATCGATGTTCGTGCGGCCGGTTTCCAGGATCGGGTCCTTGTCGATCAGGTTGATCGCCCGACGTTCCTCCTTGTCGGGATCGATGACCGGGCAGGCCTCGACGCACAGGCCGCAGCCGGTGCAATCCTCGAGGTAGATCTGCAGCGTGTAGCGCGTTTCCGGGAAACCGCGCGCGCTGATCGGCGCCGACTGAAAGCTTTGCGGCGCGTTTTCGAGGCGCCCTTCATGGTAGAACTTGGAGCGAATGACGCTGTGCGGACAAACGAAGCTGCAGTTGCCGCACTGAATGCAGAGATCCGGATCCCATTCGGGAACGATGTCGGAGACGTTGCTCTTTTCCCAGCGGGTCGTGCCGCTCGGGTAGGTGCCATCGACCGGCAGCATGCTGACCGGCAGGTCGTCGCCGTGGCCGCGCAGCATGGCGGCAGTCACTTCGCGGACGAACTTCGGCGCCTCGGCAGGCACCGCTTCATGCATTTCGCGATCGCCGCTGACGGCCGCAGGAATGCTGACCTCGCGCAGATGATCGAGCGCGGCATCGACGGCGGCGAAGTTGCTGTCGACGACGGCCTGTCCCTTGCTGCGATAGGTTTTTTCGATCGCCTGCTTGATCCTGTCGATGGCCTCGTCGCGCGGCAGCACGCCGGAGAGAGCAAAGAAGCAGGCCTGCATGATCGTGTTGATGCGCCGGCCCATGCCGACATCGCGGGCCACGCCCGAGGCGTCGATCACGTACATGCGAATGTTGCGGTCGATGATGATTCGCTGCAGCGGCCGCGGCAGTTTTTCGAAGACCTCGTCTTCCGCGTAAGGGCTGTTCAGGAGGAAGACCGAGTCCTGCGCGGCATTGCGCAGCACCTCGACTTTCTCGACCAGGTTGAACTTGTGACAGGCGATGAAGTTGGCCGACTGGATCAGGTAAGGCGCATGAATCGGTCGTGGTCCGAAGCGCAGGTGCGAGACGGTTTGCGAGCCCGATTTCTTGGAGTCGTAGACGAAGTAACCCTGGCAATGCAGGTCGGTGCTTTCGCCGATGATCTTGATGCTGTTCTTGTTGGCGCCCACGGTGCCGTCGGCGCCGAGACCGAAGAACAGCGCGCGAGTCACGTCCTCGCCCTCGATATTGAAAGCAGCGTCATAGTCGAGGCTGGTGTGCGTCACGTCATCGTTGATGCCGATCGTGAAATGGTTCTTCGGCTTGTCCTTGTCGAGCTCCTCGTAGATGGCTTTCACCATCGCCGGCGTGAACTCCTTGGATGAGAGTCCGTATCGGCCGCCGATGATGCGCGGCATCCTGTCGATGTCTTCAGCGGACAGCGACTCGGCAAAAGCCGTGACCACGTCCTGGTAAAGCGGTTCGCCGTTGGCGCCGATTTCCTTCGTGCGGTCGAGGACGGCGATGGCGCGCGTCGTTGCCGGAATCGCGGCCAGCAGGTGCTTTGCCGAAAACGGCCGGTACAGGTGCACGTTGACCAGGCCCCAGCCTTTGCCGGGAAGTGCGTCGATGGTCTGTTCGACGGTCTCCGCGCCCGAGCCCATCATGACGATCACTTTTTCGGCTTCGGCATCACCGTGATAATCGAAAAGGCGGTACTGGCGCCCGGTAATCCCGGCAAAGCGATCCATCGTCTGTTGCACGATCTCCGGCATTGCCTGGTAGAACGTATTGACCGTTTCGCGTGCCTGGAAATACACGTCGGGGTTTTGCGCCGTGCCGCGAATGAACGGGTTGTCGGGGTTCAGCGCCCGTTTGCGATGTTCGTAAATAAGCTTCGATTTCAGCATGCCGCGAATCTGTTCGTCGGACAGCGGGTCGATCTTGCTGACCTCGTGCGACGTGCGGAACCCATCGAAGAAATGCATGAACGGCACGCGCGCCTCGAGCGTCGCGGCGTGGGCGATCAGCGCGAGGTCCTGGGCCTGCTGCACGGATGAGGAACCGATGATGCCAAAGCCCGTGGTGCGGGCCGCCATCACGTCCTGGTGGTCGCCAAAAATCGACAGCGCCTGTGCGGCGAGCGCGCGCGAGGCGACGTGAAATACCGCCGGCGTGAGTTCGCCCGCGATCTTGTACATGTTCGGCAGCATCAGCATCAGGCCCTGCGATGCCGTGAAGGTGGTGGTCAGGGCGCCGGTTTGCAGGGCGCCGTGCGCGGTACCCGCGGCGCCGCCCTCGCTCTGCATCTCGATGATATCGGGCACCTGGCCCCAGATGTTCGGTTTGCCTTCCGCCGCCCAGAGGTCGGCGAGCTCCGCCATCGTCGATGAGGGCGTGATCGGGTAGATCGAACAGACTTCGCTGACCATGTACGCGACATGGGCGACCGCCTCGTTGCCGTCAACCGTGACTTGCTTGCCCATCAGCCGTTCCTCAGCCGGCTGCCCGGCTCGGGAATCATCTCGATCGCATGGCAGGGGCACTGCTCGTAACACACGGCACAGCCGGTGCAGAGATCGAAGTTGAAGCGATAGCGCTTGCCCTTGCCGAGCTTGATGATCGCGCCCTCGGGACAGGCGCCGAAACAGCCATCACACTCGAAGCAGTTGCCGCAGGACAGGCAGCGTTTCGCTTCGAACAGCGCATCCGACTCGCTCAGGTTCTTCATGATCTCGTTGAAACTGCCGGTGCGATCCACGACCGGCAGGCGTTCCTGTTCGACCTTCGGCGCCGCCGTGCGATACCACAGTTGCAGTTTCTCGTAACCAACCACCGGGGCGCGCTTGCGGCTCTTGAACGGCACGCCGGTGAGGAACGCATCGATGTGCCGCGACGCCTGTTTGCCATGACCGACGGCGATCGTTACCGAGCGGTCGCTGGGCACCATGTCGCCCCCGGCAAAAATGCCTTCATGCCCGGTCATCATGCGTGAGTCGACGATAACCGTGTGATCGGACTTGAATTCGATACCAGGCACGCTTTCGAGAAATGCCGTGTCCGTGTCCTGGCCAACCGCGAGAATCAGTGAATCGGCTTCGAGCGTTTCGAACCTGCCGGTCGGGTGCGGCCGGCCCTCGTCATCGAGCTCCATGACCTCGACCTTGAACGTTGCCTCGTCGATTTCCTTGATTGTCCTCAGCCAGTTGATCTTGACGCCTTCCTCGATCGCCTCGTCGGCCTCGAAGTCATGCGCCGGCATGCTGAGACGATCGCGGCGGTATATGATCATTGCCTCTTCGGCACCGAGGCGCTTGGCAGTGCGCGCCGCGTCCATCGCGGTGTTGCCGCCGCCGTAAACAGCAACCCGGCGGCCGATCTTTGGCTTTTCGCCCTGTTGCGCGCTGCTCAGAAAACTGACCGCATCGAGAATCTTGCTGGCATCACGCGTCGGAATGTCGATTTTTTTGCTGATGTGCGCGCCGACCGCGACGAACACGGCATCGAACTCGCCCTGTTCCTTTTCGGCAAGCACGTCGCTTACGCGGTGGTTGAGCGTAATTTTCACGCCCATCTCTTCGATGCGCTTTACCTCGGCTTCGAGTTCCACGCGCGGCAGACGGTACGCGGGAATGCCGAAATGCATCATGCCGCCCGCGACGGGGCCGGCTTCGCGAATTTCCACTGCATGGCCGAGCAGGGTCAGGTGATAGGCGGCCGAGAGCCCCGAGGGCCCGGCGCCGATAATGAGCACTTTTTTGCCGCTGGATGCTTTGCCGGTCGGCAGTTTCCAGCCTTTCTCCAGCGCCATGTCGCCGAGAAACCGTTCCACCGCATGAATGCTGACGGCACTGTCGGTAAACGCGCGGTTACAGACGTCTTCACAGGGGTGATAACAGACCCGGCCGTGAATCGACGGCATCGGGTTGTTGCGCACCAGCTCCCGCCAGGCGCCCTCAAAGTCGCCCGATTGCGCCAGCGCCAGCCAGGCCTGGATGTTTTCACCGGCGGGGCAGGCGTCGTTACAGGGCGGCAGGAAGTCCATGTAGACAGGCCGTTGCGAACGCATCGCACCGGTGCCTTTGTCGTGCCGCGTCAGGTCCGCGCTCTTTGTCAGGTCTTTGTTGGGCATGCTCTCTACATCGCTCCGCGGATCTCGTTGGTCTTCTTCAGCGAAGAGAGTTCCCGGCAGTTACAAAATCATCATTCAATACTGATGCAGTGTGATCTTAAGCTGCACGGGGTACATGCTTTATCCGCACATTTACTGATATTGGCGGACTGACTACCGATGCGCGGGGCCAGGCTGCTGTGGCAGGCCGCTGGCGCTGGGGTTGGAACGGCGAATGATCTATCCTTTCGGGATATTGGCAATCACCACAACGAGGCACGGGGAGGCAGGAACGCATGGCTGGAGTCGAGGGCAGGGTGGCGCTGGTTACCGGCGCAGGGCGCGGCATTGGCCTGGCAGCTGCAAAACTGCTGGCGCAGCGCGGGGCGAAAGTCATGGCGGTTGCTCGCAGCGAGCGGGAACTTGTCGCCAGCGGGCTGGAGTATTGCGTCGCCGACCTCGGCAGCGAAGAGGGCTGTTACGCGGCCGTCGACGCCGCGGAGCAGCGCCTGGGGCCGGTCGATATCCTGGTCTGCAACCACGGCATAGGCTCTGCGCACGAAAAAGTGCTCTGGGAGCAGGATTTCGAAACCTGGCGCGAGACGATGCGTCTCAACCTCGATGCGCCGTTTTACCTCTCGCATCGAGTGCTTCCCGGCATGGTGAAAAGACGTTACGGCAGGCTCGTCTATACGAGCTCCACGGCGGCGCTCGTGGCAGAGCATGCAGGCAGCGCGTATAACGCGTCGAAAAGCGGTCTGCTGGGGCTGATGCGCTCGGTCGCCCAGGACGGTGGCGAGTACGGCATTACCGCGAATGGCGTGCTGCCCGGGTGGGTGCGCACCGAGATGGCGGAGCGCTCGGCACGCGCCGAGGCGGAGCAACGAGGCATCACCAGCGAGGACGTCTGGCAAGAGCGCGCTGCACTGTACCGCCCGGGCCGAGTTGCCACGCCGGAGGAAGTTGCCCAGCTCATCGCGTTTTTTGCGTCGGAGGAATCGAGCGGTGTCAGCGGCGAATCGGTACGGGTCGCGCTCGGCAGTCCGTGGTAAATAATTGCGAGGCCGAATGGTTGTTGCACAGTTCATCGAGGAACGGTCGACGATGAATGCCCGGTTTTGCAACGCAATCGTTGTTGCCTGCGCCCTTTTAACTCGCGATCGGGACGGCAAACCATAACCGAACCCCTCGATGTGCGTGGATGCCTGCCACCAGTTTGTGGGTGCTGCAGCACCGGGACGCCGCCAGCAACCTGATCGAGGAGATGGATATCGCCCGCCAGGCGCTGACATGCGCGATGCAAAAGCCCATCACGGCTGATTAATTTAATAAAAACAATAAATTATTTATCACCCTCCCCGGAAAGCAAAGGGAGACGTCGTGGCCTCGATATTCCTCGAAACTGGTGTCACTTTATGTAAATGAGGCTACTTTTCCGAAAAAACTGGGCTTATACTGAGTCCAGGCTACCCGGCGCACGCGCCGGTCGCCCGCGTCAGGATCGTTAACAGGGGGGTTAACGAGGATTCAAAACAGGGGGTTACACACCATGATGTCTTTTGCAAGGAGCTGCCTGGCGGCAGCAGTCGCGCTCGTATGCGTGTTTTCATCGACCCAGGCGGTTGCCCAGAGCGACCGAGGACTCGATGCCAGGAAACAGGCCGTTGTCGATTTCTGGACATCGGAGCGTCGCGCTAACGCGATCCCGCGCGATCTCGTCATTGACGAACGCGGACTCGGCTACCTCAAACACCCGGACGGTTCCTTGCAGCCGTATGGCCACCAGGTTGCCGCGCTGGCCAAATCGCCGATGGCGAAGCCGGGTGGCGACAGTAGCGATACCGATCCACCTGAATTTGGTGCGATGAGCCCGGCCGATAACGCGACGATTGGTTCAAGCCAGACCTTCTCGGCTGTGGTTACCGACGCGAGTGGCGTCAAGTCCGTCAGCTTCAATGTACGAAAGGGAGAGGGGCTCGTGCAGTCGTTCGCTGGTAACTTCGTCGGCAACGATACCTGGACCATCAGCCTGAGCGGATTTTCGGATGGCCAGTGGTCGTGGTGGGCCGATGCCAAGGACAATGCGGGCCGCGGCGGCAACAGCGGCACATCGACCCCGCGGGGCTTCACCGTTGATACCAGCGGTGGCGGCGGCTCCGGCGGCAGTGGCGGCAGTGGCGGCAGTGGCGGCACCGGTGATGTCGTGACCAACGCGCACTGGACTTCCGGTGGCGCCGTGCAGAACGCGGCAGGCCGCGTCTATTTCCAGATGCCGGCGAATTCGAAATGGAAAGGCCCCTGGAACGGTTATGTCTGTTCCGGCACGGTGGCTACCGATGGCACGTCGGGTCGTTCGGTCATCATTACTGCCGCGCATTGCGTTTATGACGATGCCAACAAGGCTTTTGCGGCCAACGTATTGTTTATTCCGAACCAGGATGGCACCACCGCTTCGGGCACCAACCGATCCTGTACCGACGATCCGCTCGGTTGCTGGGTACCCTCCTTCGGCGTTGTGGATGTCAACTGGACCACGCGGACTTTCCCGAACAACATTCCCTGGGATTACGCTTACTATGTGGTCGATGATTCCGGCACCGGCTCCCATTTGGGCGCAGGCAGTAATGGCGCGCTGGATGTAATTGCCGGCTCGCTGAGCGTCCAGTTCACTGACCCGGCAACGGGCGCCGTGACACACGCGCTGGGCTATTCCTACAGCGATGATCCGAACTTCATGTACTGCAAAGAGGGCATGGATACGGAAGGCTCATACAACTGGTGGCTGGCAAGCTGCCAGCTCTCCGGCGGATCATCTGGCGGCCCCTGGGTGCAGCCAATGACTAACGGCAGCGGGCCTATCATTTCCGTCAACTCCTGGGGTTACACGACCTCGGACGGCATGGCGGGTCCGTTCCTGAACGGCACGTCGGCGTCCTGCCTGTTCAGCAAAGCCAAGTCGGTGGCGATGATTAATGGGCCGGATGGCGAGGCAGGTTATAAGGTAACTTATTCGGCAACGTCGTGTAGTAGCGTTAGCGGTAACTGAAACCCGACGGCGGTCATCATATCCGCCGATCGACGAAAAAAAAGACGGCCCGCTTGAAGCGGGCCGTTTTTTTATAGGCTTATTCGTGACGGCAACGGTGACCTTGCAACCAGATCGCGACTTTGTGACCGACAGCGCGTGGCGGCGATCGGTGAAATTTCAGTTGAGCCGCAATCGGTGCACGATGAGCATTGTCGTTCAGGCTGCGTTCTCCCTGGATGGTTCGCTGTCTGTCGTCGAGCCGCTGACTGCAGCGACGCTGTGCGCGAGCAACAACTGCGCCCCGTAATAAAAGGGCAGTCCCCAGAAGAAGGCGGCCGCGTCTCGATCGACAAAGCGCAGCATGGCGACTGACAGGTCCGAGAAATAAAACAGCAATGCGCCCAACGCCACGATAAACGGCGCTCCTTTGCCCCGTGCGCCAAGCGCGGTCAGCACCATCACGCTGATGACGATCGTGTAAGTGACGACCGGGTAAAACAGCGGTTGCGGCACGTGCGGTGCCAGCCAGCGAATAACCAGTATCGCCGCCGCTGCCAGCGGCATCGCCGTCAGCAACAACCAGCGCCGGTCGAGCCCGAGGCTGATGAACGCGGCGATATAGGCGAGATGACCGAGCAGGAACGCCACCAGGCCATACAGGAACACACGCTCGCTCTGGCTGACCAGGAACATGTCACCAAACCAGGAACAGCACAGGCCGGCCAGCAGGATGCGCCCGTAAGTGGACTGCAATGCCCCGCAGGCCACGGCGACAGCAATGAAGCCAGTGGAAGCGAGCACCTTGGCGACCACGACGCCGGTAATGAAACTGAAATGCAGGCTGATGAGCAGCGCCAGGCAAGCCGCCGCGGTAACGTGTGTCAGGCGCCTGCTGTCAGCCAGGGAAGACACTGTCGCCTGCTCAGGAAGCATCTGCCAGCGCGGGTATCGTGCGTCGCAGACGCAGATACATCCAGGCATAAATGGACAGGCCGGTAAGGGCGGCGCACATGCACATGATGAACACCATGCTGTAGCCGGCACCTGTTCCCAGGATCGTCGCGGCGATATTCGGCCCGACGATCTGTCCCAGGCCCTGCGCGCCCGGCATCAGGGACGCATAGGCGCCGGAATGGTCGACATTGGCGACCGTCGCCATCTGGTAGACGTCAGTGAAGATCCACAGCAGGTTGAATGAAAAAACACTCATCATGATCGTGGTGTTGCTGATGCCCTGTGACAGCATGCCGACGACGGATGCCATGATCAACAGCGCCACGAGCATCGGTCGCGCGAGGCCGAAGCGATTGCTGATCAGCGTCGCCACGAAACAACCGACAAAACTGCACAGCGAGCCCCACACCAGCACCTGGTTCATGTAGGCCGCGTCGATCCCCGCATCGTGGGCGGCGAGTTCGATGTAGGTCCAGTAGCCGCCAATGTTGACGTAAGTGAAGAAGATCGCTGCCAGGCACAGCCAGGGAATGAATGAGGGCACGTGGCGGTGCTCGATATGATGCTCCCCGGTCTTATCCGGCACATCCAGCTCCACATCGAGCTTGGGTTCTGCGGAGTAGGGCGGCACCCAGCGCAAAAACAACAGGCCCACGACGAAGCAGCCGGAAAAGGCGAGGTAGATGCCGTTCATCGACAGCAGCGGCAGGACGCGCATCTCCAGGGCCTGCGAAAAAGCGAACGCGAACAGCATCATGTTGTAGGCGAGTGCCGGCTTGGAGGTGGCGCCGAGATTGGCGACCGCGACCGCGGTATAGATGCCACTGCCAAAACCGGCCATCAGGCGCAGAAACAGCACTTGCTCATAAGCGACGTAGACGATGCACAACAGGTTCGCGGCAATGGCAATACCGGCACCCAGAACGGTGAGCCAGCGGCGGTTGGAGCGCCGTATGATGGCTGCCGTGAGTACGGCGCCGAGCGACAAGCCGCCCAGGTCCGCACCGGCAACCCGGCCCACCTCAACCTCCGAAAAACCCAGCAGGGTGACCCAGGCGGTACTGATTACCGGTATACCGACAAGCACGGCATAGCCAATCAGGGTCATGTAAAGGGCAACAGAAATGGACTGCCAGCTGTCGAAGACGGTGCGGTGGTGTTGCAGCGTAACTTCGCGATCACTATCGCTCGTGCTCAAGGAACCCCCTGTTCTGTCGCAGGGCTCTGCCGAGCCCGGTGGGCTTCATGTTCGTACATTCGCCCGACGCAAGCAAACGTAAATCAGTGCACAAAGATACGGCGCTATTGCAGCTCACCCTTGAGAAAGGCGGAGAGATCCGGCGAGCCAATGTGCGGGGCGACCAGGCGCGGTATCAGCATCGGTGCCGCCAACCCGAGATCGATGGGGCGGGGCAGGAAGTTTACGGAAGAAAACGCTATCATTGCGCGCGCCCGGTCAAAGCCCTCGACGAAACTGTTGGAAAAGCTGTTCTTTTTTAGCGTTTGGCCGGTCATAAACTCTACTGTTTTCCGAGCGACCGCATTGTATCCCCGAGTGACGACAATGAAAGTACTGGCGAGCAGTTGCTTCGTCGGCATGCATTGATGAGGTTACTCGGCCAGGCAGATTTTTAACTGATATTTTATGAAAGCGTTTATCAAGATTCTTTTGAGTACGATTGTTCTGACAGCCTGCGGCCCGTCGG
>DATCZF010000105.1:0-4224 GCA_036526055.1 Woeseiaceae bacterium | reverse complement strand
AAACGCTATGGGGCAACTCTGGACGTTGAGAAAAGAAAAAAGCCAGCAATTACGCTGGCTTTAGGACGTTGTTGGATTCCTGAGAACCCTAATATGGTGGAGGCGGCGGGAATCGAACCCGCGTCCGCAAGCCCTCTGCCGTGAGATCTACATGCTTATTCCGTCTTTAATCTTACGACAGGCTACCCGACGGGCAGGGAAGACCTGAAGCCAGTCCAGTTTGGATTTAACGGGTTGAGGCCTGGACGTCCCCTTGCCGCGGTCTTGTGTCAGTGACCCCTGAACCCCAAACGCACAAGCACACCTGGTCAGAGGGCATCGAGCTGGTTTTTAAGCAGCTAATGCGTAGTTGTCGTCGTTGGCAACTATAAGTGTTACAGCTGGATTAACGAGGTTATCTGTCCCTCGGCATGCACCCAAGGTTTCGCGACCCACGTCGAAGCCAGGTCGCCCCCGAATACTTTCCTACAAGCGCAAGAGTTTAGGGCTTGCGCCCGGAATTACAATGACCCAGTGCAAATTAATGCGTTCCCGTGAGGGCATGGCCAATCCGGCGATTTTGTGTCGCTTGCGAGTGAATCAGGCTCATGCTACAAAATATGTAGCACGTCTCTCAAGATGCTATCAAAAACATAGCAAAGCGCTGGAGGCCCTATGGTTAAAGCGATTGAGGCAGCACGCTACAGTCCGACGGACGCCAATACGGCGGCACTGCTGGCGCGCCTTTCTTACCGGCATGCCCTGCGGGTTATCTGGGAATTACGGGCGCGACCCCTGCGGTTTCGCCAGTTGCAGGAGGCCTGCGGCGGCATTTCACCGAGCGTTTTACAGTCCCGAATCAGGGAGTTACGGCAGGCCGGCGTGCTGGAACGGGTACCGGCGTTGGGTTACCGGCTTACCGCCCGTGGAGAAACGCTGTTTGCGATCCTGGCGCCTTTGAATCAGTGGGCCAGTGACCGTCGCGCGAGCGACGCATAAATCATAAACAACATTAAAAAAATGTAATAAGTTATTGTTTTAACGGTTTCCCGACTTCAGGATTCGGCCTTTCTGCCGCTGCCAGTCCCGATCTTTTTGCGTCGCGCGTTTGTCGTGCTGTTTCTTGCCCTTTGCCAGCCCGATATTCACTTTAACCTTGCCTTTGCTCCAGTGCAGGTCCAGGGCGACGAGGGTGTAGCCCTTGCGCTCTACCGCGCCGATCAGGCGATCCAGTTCGAGGCGGTGCAGCAGGATTTTGCGGGTCCTTGTGGGGTCTGCCTTCACGTGGGTGGAGGCAGTAAGCAATGGCGTGATCTGCGCGCCAAATAGCCAGGCCTCATTGCCCCGCAATTGAACGTAAGTCTCGGTAATCTGCCCTTTGCCGGACCTGAGGCTCTTTACTTCCCAGCCTTCCAGGCACAGGCCGGCCTCGAGCGTTTCCTCGATGAAATAGTCGTGGCGCGCCTTCTTGTTGAGGGCGATGACACTGGGCGATTTTTTAGTCGTCTTGGTACTCATTTGTCGACGTTACCGGCCCGGATTCAGGGCAAGGGCCGCGATTATACGGGAGAGCGCGGCGGCTGTGGCTTTTTTGCGCAGTTGTCAGGGGCGGAAAATTACTCCAAAATCGCGCCTTCTATTCGCAGCAAGGTAATTGCGGTGGCAGAAGAAATGGCCGGCAAGGCGCAACGCACATCTCTCCAGGGTTATTGGTCTTCTCGCATGGCCTTTGTCCTGGCCGTCACGGGTTCCGCTGTCGGGCTCGGTAACGTCTGGAAATTCCCCTATATCACAGGTCAGAACGGCGGCGGCGCTTTCGTTCTGGTGTACCTGTTGTGTGTCATCCTGGTGGGCATGCCCGTCATGATGTCGGAAATCCTGCTTGGCAGACGCGGGCGGCGCAATCCGGTTGCGACAATGGCATTGCTGGGCGAAGAAGAGGGCAGTTCCCGCAAGTGGCGCTGGGTTGGCGCATTGGGCGTTGTCGCCGGTATCCTGATTCTGTCCTACTACAGCGTTATTGCCGGCTGGTCCCTGGCCTATGTCTTCAAGAGTGGTGCCGGCGAGTTTGCCGGTGCGGCGGGCGAGCAGGTAGATGCGGCATTCCAGACGTTTGTAGGCAGCGCCTGGTCGGTCGGCGGCGCGCACACGCTATTCATGGCGTTGACCATTTTCGTCGTGGCGCGAGGCGTCGAGCGCGGGCTCGAGCAGGCCGTTCGCTTCATGGTTCCGGCTTTGCTGCTGCTGATGCTTGTGCTTCTGGGCTACTCGATATCGACCGGTTATTTTGCCCAGGGCTGGCAATTCCTCTTTTCGATGGATTTCGATGCCCTGAGCTGGGATTCTGTGCTGGTTGCGCTGGGACAGGCGTTCTTCACGCTCAGTATCGGCATGGGTGCCATCATGGCTTACGGCGCCTACCTGCCCGAAGAAACCTCGATTACGGGCTCTGCCGGCGCGGTGGTTGCTGCAGATACCTCGATTGCCCTGTTGTCCGGGCTGGTCATTTTCCCGATCGTGTTCGCCAACGGTCTGGACCCCGCCGAAGGGCCGGGCCTCGTGTTCCACACGCTGCCGCTGGCGTTTGGACAGATGGGCGGCGGCGTCTTTTTCGGCACGATCTTCTTCGTGCTGCTGACTTTCGCTGCCTGGACATCGGCTATCGGCCTGATGGAGCCAGCCGTAGCCTGGATCGTGGAGTCGTATAGCAAGACGCGGGCGCAAGCTGCTGTCATCATCGGCGTTCTGATCTGGTTCATTGGCCTGGGCAGCGTGCTGTCTTTCAATGTGCTGGCCGACCTTAAGTTCCTGCGCGGCACGATTTTCGACAATGTCGATTACCTGACCAGCAACGTAATGCTGCCACTCGGTGGCCTGTTCATTACCATTTTTGCGGGCTGGGTAATGTGCCGTAATTCGTCGGCTGATGAGCTCGGTGGCGCGAATACCAGTTACAAGATCTGGCGCTTCCTGGCGCGCTACGTTGCACCGATTGCGATCCTGTTCGTATTCCTCAAGGCTGTAGGCTGGCTGCCGGAGTTTTCTGGCTAGCGCGAAAGGCTGGATCAGAGCCTGATGCGTACAGTCAGCCGCAGTGCACTGGTGCCTTACTCGGCCGCGGAAATGTTCGCGCTGGTCGATGATGTCGAGGCCTATCCCGATTTTCTGCCGTGGTGCAGCGATGCCATCGTGCACGAGCTCGACGGCAACTTTCAGGAGGCGACGCTGGAACTCTCCAAGGGCGCCGTCAGCAATCGTTTTACTACCCGCAATCACCGGGTCGCCGGGGAGATGATCGATATCGCCCTGGTCGGCGGCCCGTTTCGTCACCTGCAGGGTGGCTGGCGTTTTCAGCAGCTCGGCGATGCCGGCAGCAAGGTCTCCCTGGCGCTGGATTTCGAGTTCAGCAGCAAGATAGTCAGCATGATGTTCGGCTCCTTTTTCGAGGAAACCTGCAATTCGCTGGTGGACGCGTTTACGAAACGCGCCCGTGACGTGTATGGGGATCGCTAGTCCATGACCTCGGAAGCAGCGCTGCAAACCCTGAATATCGAGGTTGCGATCGCGCTCCCGGAGCGTCAGGAAGTCATCTCTCTTGAGGTGCCCCAGGGTACGACGGCAGAAGGCGCCGTAGTGCTTGCCAATCTGCAGGAAAAATTCCCGACACTGGACATTGCAGGAGCACCGCTCGGTGTCTGGTGTCGACAGGTCGACCGGCAGCACGTGTTGCACGATGGCGATCGCGTCGAGGTTTATCGACCGCTGCTGATGGATCCACGCGAAGCGCGCCGCCAGCTGGCAGCGCGGGGCAAGGTAATGGGAAAGGCAGGGCTGGCGAGGGACCGCGACTAGAGGTCAGGAGCGAGCTCTTGGTCCTTGACGATTTCTGTCACGGTGTCATCTGCGAAATAAACCGATACCCAGCGACGATACACGGCATTGTCGCGGCCTACTTTCAGGTAATAGACGTAATCCCAGCGATCATGATGAAACGGATCGGCAACCATTGGCGTGCCGAGCAGAAAAATCACCTGCTTGCGGGTCATGCCGGTCGCGAGCTGTTCAAGGTCTTCGGTCTTGATAAAGTTACCCTGCTGAACCGTTGCCCGGTAGACACAACCGCTGGTGGCACTCAAAACCAGTAACATCAGAATAGAAATTAATAACTTGCGCATCGTTGCCCGCATCAATTGCAATATTTACTCTTAGGGTCCCAGGCGGGTCGGCCAATGTCGTTTGACGGTG
>DATCZF010000104.1:0-31248 GCA_036526055.1 Woeseiaceae bacterium | reverse complement strand
ACTTCTCGCCGGATGGATGGGCAGTTCGCTACGCCGTTCTTACTGGCGATCAAAACGTCGAGATGATGGCGCCTTCACTCGGGGACGACGCAGTGTGCTGCAGCCGGTTTACTCGCGGCAATCTGTAGCGAGGGCCTGGCCAGGCTTGAGGCGTTGCTGTCATTCTGCCAGGTTGATACTTTAGTCGAGGGCCAGGTGCCCCTCAATCAATGTTTACGCACAGGAGCTACTGCCGTGGTCTTAGCTAAAGAAATTTTTTGTCGCTTGATTAACAGTGCTGCTTGCGCTGCGTTGCTGCTTGCCCTGGCATCGGCCAGTTTTGCGCAGGCACCTATCTACCAGCCCGGCGCGCCTGGCTCGGAAGGCAGGGCGCTTAGTCCCGACGAAGCAATCGAGGTTGCGAACATTGCATTTTCGCCGGCGGACGTGCGGTTCATGCAGGACATGATTCTGCATCACAACCAGGCGGTGCAGATGGCGGCGCTGGTCGGCGACCGCACCAACCGGCAGGAACTTCTGGACGTTGCCAGCCGTATTGATGCGTCGCAGGCCGACGAAATTGCTTTCATGCATCGCTGGCTGCGTGAGCGCGGGCAGGCGGCACCCAAACCGACCGCGCATGAAGCGATGCACATGTCACACAAGATGGCCGGCATGGCGACGCCGGAACAGATGACGGCACTGGGCGGTGCGCAGGGCACCGAATTCGACCGCATGTTCCTCGAGCTGATGATCACGCATCACAAGGGCGCCATCACGATGGTCCGTGAGCTGTTGAAGCAGGACGGCTCGGCATTCGATCCCGTGCTTTTCGAGTTTACGAGCGAAGTGAGCAATTCGCAGTCAACGGAAATAGAGCGCATGAGCGCGCTGCTCGTTGTCCTGTCGCCGGATCCTCGTTCAGGACTGAAGGCGGGCGCTGACGACGCGGGCGAGGCAATCCTCAATTTGCGGCATGTTGGCGCTTTGCCACGCCCAACCGGTTTCTTCGATCCGAGAAATCCGCTGTCGCTGCCGCCAGAAGCCGACGATGAGGAAGCGCCGGACGCAGACGACGAGGATGAGCAATCGGGCTGGCAGCGGGTTCCCATGATGAGTTTCGACAATACCGACATGGCCTTCGACAAGGATGTCCTGGTCACCGGCAGCTACCACGGCTTTAACGTCTATCGCCTGCAGGACGAAGCGCTGCCGGAACTGGTGAGTTCCATCGTCTGTCCCGGTGGACAGGGCGACGTATCCATCGTCGGCAACCTGCTGGTGATGTCGGTGGAAGAAACCCGCGGCCGCCTGGACTGCGGGCTCGAGGGCGTCGATAAGGATGTCAGCGATGAACGCTTTCGTGGCATTCGAATCTTCGATATCAGCGACCTGACGCGCCCCGTGCAGGTTGGCGCGGTTCAGACCTGCCGCGGATCACACACGCATTCCGTGATTTCAGGCGGCGGCGACGAGGGCAAGATCATCGTTTATGTGTCCGGTACCTCGGGAGTGCGTGACGAGGAAGAAATGGCCGGCTGTATCGATGAGTCACCGGGCGACCTGCGCACGGCGCTGTTCCGCATCGATGTCATCGAGATACCCGTGAATGACCCGGGCAGCGCCCGCATCGTGGACAGCCCGGCCGTGTTCGCTGACCCGGAAAAAGAGCTGCTGGGAGGACTGTGGCGCGGCGGCAGGCAGGCCGACGAAGCCCAGGAGACAAGCCGGACCGACCAGTGCCACGACATTACGGCATTCCCTGAAAAGGCCATTGCGGCGGGGGCCTGTTCGGGCAACGGCATCCTGTTTGATATTAGCGATCCCCTGAAACCGAGACGTATCGATGACGTTTTCGACCAGGGCTTTGCCTACTGGCATTCGGCGATGTTCAACCTGGATGGCAGCAAGGTCATCTTCTCGGATGAATGGGGCGGTGGCATGCAGCCACGCTGCCGCGCCCACGATCCGCTGACCTGGGGCGCGGACGCGATTTATGACATTGTCGATGGCAAGCTCGAGCCGCGCGGTCATTTCAAGATGCCCGCGGCCCAGACAGACACGGAGAATTGTGTCGCGCACAATGGCTCCATCGTGCCGGTGCCCGGCCGCGACATCCTGGTGCAGGCCTGGTACCAGGGCGGCATTTCCCTGATCGATTTCACGGACTCAGCCAACCCTGTCGAGATCGGATATTTCGACCGCGGGCCCATGACCGAAGAGAGCCTGACACTCGGTGGTTTCTGGTCGGCCTACTGGTATAACGGCCGCATCTACGGTACCGAGATTCTTCGGGGCCTCGATGTCTTTGAACTGATACCCAGCGAGTACCTGTCGGACAACGAGGTGGCCGCCGCTGCACTGGCAGACCAGGGGGAAACGTTCAATCCGCAGCAGCAGTTCAGTTTCACCTGGCCGGCGGAACCCGTTGTCGCCAGGGCTTACATCGACCAGTTGGCGCGCAGCCAGTCTCTTGCCGGGACCGCATTGGCCGACCTGGATCAGGCGTTGAAGGATGCAGCGACGGCTCTCGACAGTGGCGCCAGTGACAAGGCGCTGGCAAGGAAGCTCGCGAAGCTGGCAAAGACAGCCGCCGACGGCAGCGGCGATGCCATGACGCAAAAGCGTCGCGCATCCCTGGCCAGCACGCTGGATGGGATCGCTGCCAGGTTGCGTTAGCGACACGACGTGAAGAGAGGACAGCAAGCGACAAACGCCGGCTCATGCCGGCGTTTGTCCATCACTGTTCTGGCGTAACCTCGGATGGCGGTTCGTGGTGTTTCATCGAGGAGGTCGCGCTCGGCAAGTGTGTCTCGAGAATAGAACAGGGTGCCCGGGTGTCAGTCCCCGAGCTGCCGACGACGAGCCCTTCCCAGCAGGATTCGTCCATGAAATTAGCCGATTCAACCCGGCCATTCGCATCGAACTCAACAATCAGGTAGCGGTGCTGAACCTTTTCACTGCCGACGCCGCCGGCACCTCCGCCAGCTGCGAGCACGAACAGGACGCCACCTTTGCCATAGGTGGATTTGTACACCATCCAGGACTCGTCATCAGCCGCACGATCGGGCTCGCCGATCAGGAGCAGGATATCTGCCCGCGTGGTCTCCCCGGCAACGATCATTTCAGACAGTTCCGGACCGATGTTCTCCCTCGACGATGAGGCATAGCCGGCCGGTATCGGGATTGGGCAGCCGGAAAGCAAAGCGGGGATGATCGCTAATCCGAGCAGGCGGGCAAACCGGTTTGCAGGCGAGGTTATCAACCTAGGGTACCTTGATTGAGACCAGCGAGTGACGTTCCAGGATGCCGTCGGGTCCAAACACCATGATGAGGTTATAGCGCATGCCCATAAATCCCTGCCCGCGTTCGATCAGAAAGTAGCCGGCCTCGTCCTGGTCGAGCCGGTAAGTGAGGATCGAACCATCCTCGTAAATGCCGGACGGCTCACCGAGTTGCAGGTAGGCCTGCTCACGGGTAGTACGGCCGTCCACGACAAAATCCAGCAAGTCAGCGCGCCCAATCGGAGTGGCGGCGCATCCGGACAAACACAGTGCGAGCAAGGCAGTAATCACGGCGGGTTTCATTGTTTTCCCTCTCTCAGGTCTTTGTTGGTTCTTGCGACAGCGGGAACTAGCGCAAGTATAGGCGACGCCAGCCAGAGTGCGAGGGGCATCAGTATAAGCCGCGGTTTCTCGGCTAAAATTATTTGGGTATGGTGGCAGTTCCTGACATCGGTTGTGGCTGGTCTCCAGGCGCCCGGCCACGGTTCGAGAAGAGCCTGGATCGCAGGGGAAACCAATGACAATAGAACTAACCCTTAACGGCAAGGCCGTCGCGCTCGATGCCGATCCCGATATGCCGCTGCTCTGGGCGATACGCGACCTGGCTGGCCTGACCGGTACGAAGTTTGGCTGCGGTATCGCGATGTGCGGTGCCTGCACAGTACACCTCGACGGCAAACCGGTGCGCTCCTGCGCGATGCCCGTATCGGCAGCTGCCGGGAAAGCGATCACGACCATCGAGGGGCTGTCTGACGACGGCGATCACCCGGTGCAGGTGGCCTGGCGCGAACTTAACGTGCCGCAATGTGGTTACTGCCAGTCCGGACAGATCATGAGCGCTGTCGCGCTGCTGGAAGATAACCCGAAGCCGTCCGATGCAGACATTGATCGAGCGATGAGCGGCAACATCTGCCGCTGCGGCACCTACACGCGAATCCGCGCGGCGATTCATAAAGCAGCGGAGGCGAAATCATGAACAAGGTACTTGCAGGAATCAGCCGGATTACGCGCCGCGAATTCATTCGCAACACGGGGCTTGCCGGGGGCGGCCTGATTATCGCCGCGAACTTTTCCGCCTGTTCGAGTGACAAGGCAGTATTGCCCGGCGGCGACTTCATGCCAAACGTCTACGTCAACCTGCTCGAGAGTGGCACGGTGGAGATCGTTTGCCATCGATCGGAAATGGGCCAGGGCATTCGCACGTCACTGGTTCAGGTCATCGCCGACGAGATGGAAGCGGACTGGGGGCGGGTCAAATTGCTGCAGGCAATCGGCGATGCGAAATACGGCGATCAGAACACCGACGGTTCAACCAGTATTCGTAACCAGTTTGATGTACTGCGCAACGCAGGCGCTGTCGCTCGCCATGTGCTGGTGAGCGCGGCTGCGGATTCCTGGGAGGTGCCGGCCGAAGAATGCGTCGCGCGCAATCATGCGGTCCATCACGAGGCCAGCGGGCGCGAGCTTGCTTACGGTGAACTCGCCGGCCTTGCAGCGACGATGCCAATGCCGGAGGAGGTCGCGTTCAAGCCGGCATCCGAGTACCGCTACATTGGCAAACCGATCGACCTCATCGACGGCATGGCAATGACGACGGGTACGGGCATGTTCGGCATCGACACGGTGCTGCCGGAGATGCTGTATGCCTCAATCGAGCGCTGCCCGGTCCTGGGCGGCAAGATCGTGTCGGTCGATGACAGTGAAGCGCGCCAGGTGGCCGGCGTCGTCGACGTTATTCAAATGGGTGATGGCACGATGCCGCCGGTATTCAATCCCCTGGGCGGTGTGGCCGTGCTGGCGACCAACACCTGGGCCGCGCAACAAGGCCGCAAGGCGCTCAAAATCGAATGGGACCTTGGCGCCAATGCTGCCTACAACACGCCAACTTACCGCGATGGCCTGGAGGCCGCGGTGAAGAAAGATGGCAGGGCCATCCTGCAGCGTGGCGACGTGGACGCGGGTTTTGCTGACGCTGCGAAGACCATCGAGGCGATCTACCACACGCCCCTGTTGTCGCAGGCGCCGATGGAGCCGCCAGCGGCGGTGGCGGTGATCAATGAAGACGGCAGCTGCACGGCGTGGGCCTGCACGCAGGCGCCGCAATCCGCACAGGCGGCAGTCGCTCGCGCCCTCGGCCTCGACCCGGCACAGGTCACGATCAACGTGACGTTGCTCGGCGGCGCCTTCGGCCGCAAGTCCAAGCCGGACTTCATCGCCGAGGCTGCGGTGCTCGCCAAGAAGAGCGGCAAGCCGGTCAAAGTCACCTGGACGCGTGAGGACGACATTCGGCACGGTTATTTCCATTCCGACGCCTGCCAGTACCTGAAGGGCGGCATCAATGCAGAGGGCAAGGCGGTCGCCTGGCTGCAGCGCACGGCATTTCCGAGCATCTCGGCAACTTTCGGGCCCGCGGAGTCCCCCTCGGACGGGGAACTCGAGCTGGGCTTTACCGACAACCCCTATGCGATCGGCAATATGAAGCTGGAAGCGTGTGACGCCAGCGCGCACCTGCGAATCGGCTGGCTGCGCTCCGTATGCAACGTGTTCCATGCATTTGCAGCGGGCAGTTTTGCCGACGAGCTCGCGCATCTCGCCGGCCGGGATTCCCTGGAATTCCTGCTGGAGCTGATCGGCCCGGACCGTCACATCGATCCCGCAAGCGACGGTGCGAAATACGAAAATTATGGCCAGCCCCTGGAAGACCATCCAATCGATACTGCGAGGCTCAAAGCGACACTCAGCAAGGCAGCCGAAATGGCTGGCTGGGGCCGCTCGCTGCCGGCAGGGCATGGGCTGGGAATTGCCGTGCATCGCTCGTTCGCGGGTTACGTCGCGACGGCGGCAGAAGTCAGTGTCAGTGAGCAGGGCAAGCTCAAGGTCGAGGAACTGTGGACGGCGACCGACGCCGGTATCGTGGTCAACCCGGACCGCGTGCGTTCGCAGATGGAAGGCGCCGGCATCTTCGGCATGAGTATCGCGCTGCATGGTGCGATTACCGCAAAGGATGGCGCGATCGAGCAGGGCAACTTCCACGATTACCCGGTGGTACGCATGAGCGAGTCGCCCAAGGCGATCACCGTGCACGTGATTGAGTCGACGGCGAAACCTGGTGGTGTTGGCGAACCCGGTGTACCGCCGGTGGCGCCGGCGATCTGCAACGCGATATTCGCGGCCACTGGCAAGCGGATTCGCGAACTGCCGCTGGATAAGGCGACGCTAGCCTGAGACCGGCGGCATTGCCGCTTCAAGGAGAGAATAAAAAAGGCCGGGTAATTCCCGGCCTTTTTTACATTGAGCATTCGATGGTTCAGCGTTTTGCGTAATACGCCCTATGCGGCCGGGGCGCCGGCCGCGAACAACGCGCCTTTCTTATCGCCATCAGTAATTGAAATCAGGCACGGATTCCTCGAGCTGCCGCAGTTCCGCCCGAAGGTCTGAACGCTGCACCACGAGCAGGTCGATATCGGCCTTGAGGCGGCCCATCCGTTCGGACCGTTGCTTGATTTCGTCAAGCAACTGCCTGCGCTCATCCGCGCTGAGTTCGTTACCGGCCAGCGCTTCTTCCCTCTCGCTTACCTCCTCCTGAAGCTTCTTGATGTTGCGCTCGTTGCGGTGAATGTCGGATGACTTGTCGCTGATTGCCGAGCGCAGTGTGTGCAGGTGATGCCCAATTCGGTAGCCACTGAGGAAATCCTCTTCGAGGTCGGTCGGACACACGCCGTGGTAGCTGGCGCCGCTTTCACCGGCACTGAATCCCCGCCCCGGCCGACAATAGTCGACAAGCCCCTGTTCGCGCCCTTGCCGGTAAGCCACGAGATCCGGCGCATAACCATGTTTCGCACAGGCTTTGCGATGATCGCCCAGGCGATCAGCCGGACGGCCGCTGGCGCCATCCTCGAAGCCGATAGAGGACCAGTCGGCGGTCGCACATTCTTCACTGCTCATGGTGGCACAGCCGCTGAGAACAGCGAGAAATGCCAGGCCGAATAGCGCGCGTAGTCTTTTCATTTCATCCCCCAACGATATGCAGGCCTTATCGTCTGCCCGCTCAATGCAGTTCGGTCAGCGCTACACTAGCATATGCAATTTCACTGTGTCATAGCGGCAAACACGTCGGTCAGTGCAGTCGATCATAACCGCATGACGAGCCCGCTGACGAGACTGCCGCCCTCGAGGCAGTCGACGGCGGGGAAGTGACAGGGAAAAGAAAAAGGGCCGGGGAAACCCCGGCCCTTCTTTTACTTCAGGCCTGTTGAGTCAGCGTGAAGCTAGTGCACAACGTTCCACATGTAGTCGGAGTGCGTGCCGCAGATCTCGGTCAGCTCTTCGCCAAGCTTATTACCCTCTGCATAGACTGCCGCCAGTCCTTCGGCGCGGGCCTTCAGCACCGATTTGTGATCCGGCCCCGTCATCGTCTGCAGTTTGCGGTACCAGCCGCCCACTTCGTGCGATGCCCAGCCCCAGCTGGTCAGCTTGCCTTCATCGACCAGCTTGTCGAAGATCGGCGCCATGTGCTCTTTGACGATTTCGTCGGCACGCGTTTCACGAGAGACATCGCACATGTAGTAAACCGAAAAGGCCGCTTTGGACTCGCCTTCTCTCTGTTTGCCGATGTTCCTCGACCAGATGTAATCATCGTGGCGATTGCAGATCGTGCCGAAGCCAGGCTTGGCTTTCTCTTCTTCAGAGAGCGCTTTGTAGGCTTCGTCAAACGCGGCATCTGCGGCATCCCCGCCATCGAGTAACTGCTCCATGGAATTCGCGCTGTACCAGTTGAGGCGCTGCCATTGTCCGCCGGTGTGATGGGCGTAATAACCCCAGCCGGTAAGTGCGCCATCCTCGACGAGCTTGTTCCATACGGCAGCGTTTTTCGCTGTGATTTCATCCGCGCGCGATAGCGCGCCGCCGGAGCAGTTGTAGTAGGTGCCGTAAATGTAATTTGTGGCTGGTGCTTCCTCTTCTTCCTGGGCGATGCAGCTTTGCGTCAGGCCGCTGAACACGATGGCAATCGCGAGCGTCTTAGCTGCTGTTGAAAATGTTGAACTCATGGTAATCCCCTGTAATGTCGAATGAACAAATGTATTGCAAACGCACGTCGCGTGTGGGGAGGGCAACCGCGCCGGCAAGCCCTGAAACATGGGCAGGTCAGGCGGGGTTGTCGCATTGCCGAGAAAGCTGGCGTTCTTCGTGGTGACAGGTCCAGGCCGGTGAGTTGCACGTTGCCGGTTGTGTTTGCTCCCCCGAGCAATCCCAAGGCGGTGATTCTTTGCACGCCTTGCGTGGTTGCAGCATACACCTCATTGACCATTTGGCAAACTGAGCGCACATGTCCAGTTTCGTCGCAGCCTGAGACCAGGCGCGACCGCTCTGGGCGCGAACAGGCCGCTGAGCGGCGGATGTGAGGCGCTACGGTACTAATTTACAGGCGAATGACCACCTTGCCGACGAAGTTGCCGCTCTCGAGGTAGCCGTGCGCCTCTGCCGCTTGCTCGAATTCGAATACGCGGTCGATGACCGGGCGCAACTTGTGTTTGCTGATGAAATCATTCATCGCCTCGAAATCGGCGCGCGAGCCAACATAGACGCCGCTCGCAGTGGCATTTATCCACATGATGGCATCCGTGGGCAAATCACTGCCATAACCTGAAAGGCCGCCAATCAGGGCGACATTGCCGCCGTTGGCCAGCACTTCCAGGGCTTTCGGCAGCGTACTGCGACCGACCACATCGAGCACCTGGTCGAAGCCATGACCACCGGTGAACGCCTTGGCCTTGAGGTGCCAGTCGTCGGGATTATCACGGTAATTCACGGTGCCATGGGCGCCGAGCGTCTTTGCGAACTCGAGCTTGGCGTCGCTGGAGCTCGTGATGACGGGTATCGCGCCTGCAGCATGTGCGAGCTGCAAACCGAATATCGACACACCACCTGTCCCTTCGAGCAGCACGTACTGGCCCGCCTCGATGTGGCCACGTTTGAACAGGCCGACCCATGCCGTGACCGCAGCGCAGGGCAGCGTCGCGGCTTCTTCCCAGGACAGGTGTTCGGGAATCGCAACCAGGCCATCTTCATGCGAAACAATGACCTCGGAGAGCATGCCGCCGGCATTGCCGCCGCGATCGGAAACCAGCGCTTCGTCGCTGGGCGCACCGTCCAGCCACTTCTCGAAGAAGATGCCGGCAACGCGATCACCCACTTTGAAGCGCGTGACATCCCGTCCGACGGCGATAACTTCACCCGCACCATCTGATAACGGAATCGTGCCGGAGAGGTCGTAGTCGCCCCCGTAGGCGCTGCGCAGCATATTGAGATCGCGATGATTCAGTGACACCGCTCGAACGCGCACCAGGACCTGGTGATCGGCCGCCACCGGCATCGGCACTGATTTCTGTTCCAGCCGATAGCCGTTATCTGCCGCAGCGAACTGGTACTGGCGAAACTGTTCCGTTGCCTCAGCCGATGCTGTAGCCGGGATAACCAGCACCGCAACTGCGAGCAGGCAAATTCGCGCGATGTTCATGCACTTACTCCCTTGAAAGCGAGAGACGCCGTAATCACACGCGCAGTGTAGCGGAATTGGCGCCTGGCCGGGGCTGCTGCACCCTCGCCGCGAGTTGATTACCGTCAAGCGCGGAAGAGACGGGCGATGAGCTTCGGCGGCATGACGCGTAAGCAATAGTCCTCATGGCAGGGTTGCCGTTCAGGAACTAGTTTTCCTGTATAGGGATCGCGCGGAGGTCTGCGATGAAACACTATGCAGAACAGCGCAACCGTATGGTAGCGAACCAGATCATGGCGCGTGGCGTACGCGACGAGAGGGTTCTGGATGCCATGCGGCGAGTGCGCCGGCACGCTTTTATTCCACCTGACGAACGTGACATGGCCTATGACGATATGCCATTACCGATCGCTGGCGGCCAAACCATTTCCCAGCCGTACATTGTCGCCTACATGGTCGAGGCGCTGGACTTGCAGCCCGGCGAGAAAGTGCTCGAGATCGGCGCCGGGTCCGGTTATGCGGCAGCCGTGCTGGCCGAGATGGGTTGCGAGGTTTACACCATCGAACGCATTGGTCAGCTGGCCAGTGTCGCGGCGGGCAACCTGCAGGACGAGGGTTATCATAACGTGCACGTTTTGCACGCGGACGGCACCCGCGGCTGGGCCGAGCAGGCGCCCTTCGATGCGATCCTGGTATCCGCCGGCGCCCCCATCGTTCCCGAAAGCCTGAAAAGCCAGCTTGCCGTCGGCGGTCGCATGGTAGTGCCGGTGGGCAGCAGCCAGCGGGCGCAGGAACTGTTGCGCGTGACCAATCGCGGTGAAGGCAGGTTTGATGTCGAGGATCTCGCCGACGTGCGTTTCGTGCCATTGATCGGCGAACATGGCTGGGAGGAGGGAGCGGGCGCACAGCGCCCGGTGTTTCGGCGCGAGCCGGGCGCGAAGAAAACCCTTCCGAGCCTGATCGGGCGCAGCAGTGAGAGCTTCGATAGCGTCGACGACGCCAACTTCACGGCCTTGCTGCGGCGTATCGGTGATGCGCGCGTCGTCCTGATCGGTGAAGCAAGCCACGGCACCTCGGAGTTCTACTCGTTGCGCGCAGCAATCAGCAGACGCCTGATCGAGGAAAAAGGTTTTCGCATCATTGCCGCTGAAGCGGACTGGCCCGATGCGTCCCGCATTGATCATTACGTTCGTCACCGGGAAGCCTCGCCAACGGACTGGAGCGCGTTCGCGCGATTTCCGACATGGATGTGGCGCAACGTCGAGGTACGGCGTTTCGTCGACTGGCTGCATGACTACAACAAAGACTTTGCCCCGGCGAACAAGGCCGGCTTTTACGGGCTCGATCTTTACAGCCTGTACATTTCGGCGCGCGCGGTCATCGATTACCTGGAAGATGTCGACCCGGAGCTCGCGGACGTGGCCCGCTGGCGCTACGGTTGCCTGACCCCGTACGAGGAAGATCCCGCTGCCTATGGTTATGCCGCACTCACCGGCAAGTACCGAAGTTGCGAACAGGATGTCACTAAGATCATGGGCGAGCTGTTCAGGAAACGCCTGGACTACTCGCACAACGATGGTCCGCGCTTCCTCGACGCCACGCAAAACGCCGCCCTGGTTGCTAACGCGGAACGCTATTACCGTGTGATGTATTACGGCTCACGCGAGTCGTGGAACCTGCGCGACATGCACATGTTCGAAACGCTGCAGCGCGTGATGGAATCCCATGGCAGCGATTCGAAAGCAGTGGTCTGGGCGCATAACTCGCACATCGGCGATGCCTCGGCAACGGAGATGTGGGCGCGTGGCGAACACAACATCGGCTATCTCTGTCAGCGGCAGTTCGGCGCACTGTCGTATCGCATCGGCTTTGGCACGGATCACGGCACCGTCGCCGCCGCCTCCAACTGGGACGGCCCGATGGAGGTGAAATCGGTCAGGCCGGCGCATGGCAGAAGTTACGAGCGGCAATTTCACGAGACGGGACAGCCCGGCCTGATCACGCCACTGCGGCATAACGACAACCTCGAGGTTATCGGCGAACTGGCGCAACGGCGGCTGGAAAGGGCCATCGGCGTTATTTACCGGCCGGAGACCGAGATGGCCAGCCATTACTTCGAAGCGGAGTTGCCGCGGCAGTTCGACGAGTACATCTGGGTGGATGCCAGTAACGCTGTGACGCCGCTGACAACTGCGGAACTCAGGGGTATGCCGGATACATACCCGTTCGGCGTGTAGGCACCCCGAAAGACACGGGGAGGTGGTTCATGACCAATGCAGCGCGCGAAATCATGCTCGAGTTTGCCGATCGCACCGGCCTGTCACCGGCGACGCATAACCCGCATCGCTACCTCTGGACCGACGCCTTCGCGGTCTGCAATTTTCTTAGCCTGTACCGGCTCAGTGGTGATGAGCATTTCAAGGCGCTCGCCATCAAGCTCATTGACCAGGTCCATCACGTGCTCGGCAGGCACCGCGACGATGACGCACGCAGCGGCTGGATCAGCGGCCTGAGCGATGCGGAAGGCGAAGAGCATCCCACAGCCGGTGGCTTGCGGATTGGCAAGCGCTTCAATGAACGGGCGATTGACGACGCCTTTGACGAACACCTGGAGTGGGAGCGCGATGGCCAGTATTTTCATTACTCGACCAAGTGGATGCACGCGCTGTGCCGCGCGGCCATCGTCTTCGAGGAAGAGGAATACTGCCGCTGGGCGGTCGAACTGGCCAAGGCGACGCATGCCGGTTTTCATACTGCCGACTTCGTCGCACGGCAAAAGCGCCTGCACTGGAAGATGAGCATCGACCTTTCCTACCCGCTGGTGGCTGCGAGCGGCATGCACGATCCGCTGGACGCCCTGGTCACCTACCACGAGATCGAAGATTGCCTGCGCCACTTTCCGGAGCTGACCTGGCCGTATAGCCTGGATACCGAAATTACCGAAGCCGAGGCGATGATCGAGGTGGGCCGCTGGGAAACCAACGATGCGCTTGGCATCGGCGGCTTGCTGTTTGATGCCTGCCGCGCCCTGCAGCTGGCGGTGCGCGGTCGCGAGTTGTTGCTGACCGCAAAGCGCCTGGTGATTGCTTCGCTGAACAGCCTGGAGACGTATCTCAGACAGAACAGCCTGCGAGTGCCGGCCGAATTCCGGCTTGCGTTTCGGGAGCTCGGCATGACGATCGGCCTGCGCGGTGTGCAGACGATGATGCAAATCTCCGAGCATCATTCGGCACTTTGCTCAGCGACGCTGCGAGAAGAGATCAATGCGCTCGGCAGGCACGTCGTCCATGCGCACACGATTGAAGACTTCTGGCGCGAGCCGCGCAACCAGCGCGTGCGCTCATGGCAGGACCATCACGACATCAATGACGTGATGCTGGCAACGAGCCTGCTGCCGGACGAGTTTCTCGCGGTCGCCAGTGAATCCGGGCCGGGAGCGCGTTCTATGCCGCCTCCTGGCGCAGGCCTCGATACAGGCCCACGCAACACATCAGCAAAACCAGCGTAAACGGCAACGCCGCCGTAATCGCGCCGGCCTGCAGTGCGCCCAGCACTTCGTCACCACCGCCAAACAGAAGGATGGCAGCGACGAAGCCCTGCAGCGACGCCCAGAAGATGCGCTGTTTCACCGGCGGGTCGAGTTTGCCGCCGGCAGTGATCGTGTCGATGACCAGCGACCCGGAATCCGACGAGGTGACGAAGAAAATCAGCACCAGCATGATCGCAAGCGCAGAGGCGATCTGGGCCAGTGGCAGGTTGTCGAGCATCTGGAACAGGATCAGCGACACTTCGGTAAAGCCCTGGCCGAGTTCGCCGATGCCGGACTGGTTTTGCCCGATGGCCGTCGTCCCGAATACGGTAAACCAGAGCACGCTGACCAGGGTTGGCATCAGCAGGACCGCGGTAAGAAATTCACGAACTGTCCGGCCCTTTGATATGCGTGCAATGAACATGCCGACGAACGGGGACCAGGATATCCACCAGGCCCAGTAGAAGATCGTCCAGTCCTGGTACCAGCCCATGTCCTGACGGCCGGTGAACGCGGACAGCGGCACTATGTCGACGATGTAATTGATGGCGTTGGCCGGCAACTTGGCAAGGATGCTGCCGGTCGGGCCGACAAGCAGGACAAATAGCAGCAGCAACGCGGCCAGGATGACATTGATATTACTGAGGACCCTGATGCCGCGGTCGAGCCCGCGAACGACCGAGAGTATTGCCAGCGAGGTGACGGCGACGATGATGCCGAGCTGGGTAGTCAGTCCGGCATCGATGCCAAACAGGTAATGCATGCCACCGGCAGCCTGCAGCGCCCCCAGGCCCAGCGAGGTTGCCAGGCCGAAAATGGTGGCGACGACGGCAACCAGGTCGATTATATGGCCGCTCATGCCCCAGACGCGGTCACCGAGCAGCGGATAAAAACAGGAACGGATCGACAGCGGCAGGCCGCGGTTGAAGGTAAAGAATGCCAGCGCCAGGCCGATCACCGCGTACACGCCCCAGGGATGCAGCCCCCAGTGGAAAATCGTCGCGCTGATCGCGAGGCGCTCGGCCTCCGGCGTGCCTGGCGTTACGCCCAGCGGCGTGCCCGCCCAGCCGGTGTAGTAGGCCAGCGGTTCGGCAGCGCTCCAGAACATCATGCCGATGCCAACGCCGGCGGCGAACAGCATGGCGAGCCAGGACGGCGTCGAAAATTCGGGTACGGCCTGTTTGCCCCCGAGCCGAATGCGGCCCAGCGGCAAAACGGCGATAACCAGGCAGAACAGCAATGTGACCAGCGTGCCGCTGCTGAAAATCCAGTGGGCATTGTGCAGCGTCCAGGTTTTAGCGCCGCCCAGCATTCGCGACGCCTCGTCCGGCGCAGCGAGGCTGCCGATGACAAAAAGAATGATCAGGATGGCGCTGCTGAAAAATACCGGGCCAAGCACATCCATCCCGATAATCCGGGTATTGTTTTCCCCGGCGGCGTGTTGGCCGTCATGACCTCGTTCTGGCATGCATTTCTCCATCCGCACGTCTGGCGATGCACGGTGTGTGACTGGCTGAACACGACCCGGCGCAACGCCTGCTCACAGAAAAATAACGCAGTTCCGCTCAGGGCTGCAGCGATAGTTGCTGTTGCAGCACCGTGTTCCCGACAACATCCTTGATGCGAAAGGTTAGCACAGGCGCCGGCGCATCCCAGTCGATCTCGATCAGTCCATAGTTGGCAAGGTTATAAAAATCGCCCACACGATGCCGGTTGGGGCTGACGTCTTTCCATTCTTCGGTGAGGCCGCTGGCCGTCATTTCCCAGAGCGGATAGTCCACGGCATCGTCGACGCGGCTGAACTCGGACCAGTGCGTATCGCCGCTGAGCAGGAAGGTTTGACCGCCATTCGCTTTACCGATCAGGGCAAACAGTCGTTCGCGTTCCCGGGGAAAATTGGCCCAGGCCTCCCAGCCGGTAAACTCGGGCAGGACTTGCTGGCTGCTGCCGATGAAGCGCAGCTGCGCCGGAACTTGCAGCTGCTGTTCCAGCCATTGCCATTGAGCCTCACCCAGGAATACCGCGTTCGGGTCGCTCACGGGAATATACGGCCCCATAAGCTGCGCGACGCGCTCGTCATAGGCTTCCTGGGTCGGAACGGTGGCGAGTGGCGTACGGTTCCAGCGCAGGTCGAGCAGGATAACCTGCACGCGCTTACCCGGGGGGCCATAGGTGTAAGCGGTGTAGATACCGGTCGACTGGCTGCGGCGCGGAGAGTCAGCCGGCTCTTTCCAGAAGTCGAGAAAAATGTCCTTCGATGCCTGCTTCATTGAGTATTCGACACCGCCGTCGTTGATGCCGAAATCATGGTCGTCCCAGGTCGCAATCACCTGCGCATGCTGCTGCAGCTCGATGAAACCGGGGTTGCTGCCGAGCTGCTCGTACTTCGCGCGCATCACGTCCATGTCTTCGGTGTCGCCGTAAATATTGTCGCCGAGAAAGATAAACAGGTCCGGCTCGTCCTTATTAATAGCCTTCCAGATGGGCTGCTCGTCTTCCTGGTCGGCGCAGGAGCCAATCGCGATTGTCGTGAGCGGCGCTTCACCCGCGGCAACAACGACGCTCGCAAGCAGTAAGGGCAATGACAGGAATTTTGTGGCGAGCTGCAGAGGAAACGGCCGGCGCGCTTTTGCTTTATCGATAGGTTCCTTCCGTATCATCTTTCCCTCGCTGGTTCGATTTCAATTACTTCACTGTCGCAGCCTGCGCAATCTCCGTGAACAGGCCACTGTAATCCTGCGGCGTATCGCCGCCATTGATCATCGCCACGACCGGCTTGCCGGCAGGCAGGTTCTGTTTTGCAATCCAGGCCATGAATGGGCCGTCGGTGTTATAGCTGTTACCGAAGCCGCCGATCACGTAGATTTCACGCCCCGGATTGGCAGCCGCGCGCGCGGCAAGCACGGCCTCTAGATGCTTGCGTTTCCCCTCATTCCAGGTCACCGGGTAGACGAGTTCCTCGGTCATCAGGCCATCTTTTTCGATGACGCGAATGCCGTGAATGAAGTCGGGATGAATATTCAGGGTTTTGGCGGCGCCCTCGACAAACCGCTCGGCGCTGGCCGAAATGATGTGCACCTCGATACCGGCTTGCTGCAGGCCCTCCAGAATGTACATCGATCCGGCGAAGTAGTATGGTTTGTAGACATTCTCGAACGTGTGTTCGGCGAGTTCCACCAGCGCGTCGACGCTGCCGCCCCTGAGCATCTGCACGATAAAGGGATAGGCGATCCAGTGCCCCATGCGCTCATCGAGCAGGCGGTAATCGTGCCAGAACGCCTCGAAGCCGCCCTTGTTCGAATACAGCGGCGACAGGCCATTGTCGATGGCCAGCTCTGCCAGGCCGGCGTAGACGACCTCGCCGTTGCGCGCCAGTCCCTCGGAACAGTCGCCATCGAGAATCGTGCCGTCGAAATCCCAGACAGTGATGAATGCCGCATCGCGACTGGCGCCCTGGTCGATCAGGGCCTCGCGCACGGCCAATACGCGATCTAGCAATTGCATCGAAGTTTTCTCCGGTTGCGCGGCAACGCCAGGCAGGGGCAGGAGCAGGGCGACGAGCAGGGCCCCGATAACACGCTGCCTGGTCAACACTGCCTGTCGCTTGTGAAACTTCATCGCGCGCCCCTTTTGATATGCCAGGAAATTGCCTGCCTGTAGTGTGCATTATTAACAGTCCTTCCGCGCTGGAACAACGGTCAATGCAGTGCCAGGTACCATTCGCGAAGCTTTGCGATGGCGAACGATGGCACCGCGAACGACAAATGTATTCACGGCAGTTGTGCGCTGACCGTGATTCTGGCAAAAAGGGTTCAAATTGGCGTGGCATTGTTTGGGAGCGGCGTATGGAAGAGCGAGTCAGGCGACGCGGCGGCGGTGGGCGCGAAGCGCGACGCCTTGCGCGGCAGTCGACGCCCGCCCGCGGCGCGGCATTTATTGAACGCCGAATTCCCTACTTCGAAATGCTCGACGCCGGCGAGCTCGAACGCATCGAGGACTATGCCGATACGCTGCTCGAGGAAATCGGCATCGACTTCAAGGGATTTCCCGAAGCGCTCGAGCGGTTTCGCGGGGCGGGTGCGGATGTGCAGGGTGAACGCGTGCACTTCCCGCGCGGCCTGTGCCGCTCGCTCATACAGGCGAGTGCGCCGTCCGAGTACACCCAGCATGCACGCAACCCGGAGAATAACGTCATCATTGGCGGCAGACGCACCGTCATGGCGCCGGCCTACGGTTCACCGTTCGTGCGTGATCTCGACAAGGGACGCCGCTATGCCACGCTGGAAGATTTTGAAAATTTCGTCAAGCTGACCTACCTGTCGCACGGTTTGCATCATTCCGGCGGCACGGTGTGCGAGCCGGTCGATATGCCCGTCAACAAGCGGCACTTCGACATGGTGTACAGCCACATCAAGTACAGCGACAAGCCGTTCATGGGCTCCGTTACGCACCCGGAGCGGGCGCAGGACACCGTCGACATGGCGAAAATCGTTTTCGGCGACGACTTCGTCGAAAACAACACTGTCATT
Organism: Woeseiaceae bacterium; assembly: GCA_036526055.1. Lineage (GTDB taxonomy): Bacteria > Pseudomonadota > Gammaproteobacteria > Steroidobacterales > Woeseiaceae > JAHEFE01. The sequence continues at coordinate 13,431 of DATCZF010000104.1, read as the reverse complement.
ACCAGCCTGATTAACGCGAACTCACCGCTGACCTACGATGCGACGATGCTGGGGGCGGCAACGGTGTATGCGCAACACAACCAGGCGACGGTCATATCGCCGTTCATCCTTTCCGGTGCGATGTCGCCGGTCACGATGGGCGGAACGATCGCGCAGATTCTTGCCGAAGCGATGGCCGGCATGGCCTATGTGCAGCTCGTTAGGCCCGGCGCGCCGGTCGTGTTCGGGACATTTGCCGCGGCGGTGTCGATGCAATCGGGCGCACCCACCTTCGGCACGCCCGAGCCAAGCCTGGTGATGTATGCCTGCGCGGCGCTCGCGCGCCGCCTTGGCGTGCCGTTTCGCGGCGGCGGTTCGTTGTGCGCGTCGAAAATTCCCGATGCCCAGGCGGCCTATGAGTCGGCCAACACGTTGCAGGCATCCGCGCACGCCGGCATCAATTTCATGCTGCATACGGCCGGCTGGCTCGAGGGCGGGCTGGCGATGGGCTATGAAAAATTCGTCATGGACGTCGACCAGGCGAACATGGTTGCAGTCCTGCTCAATGGCGTCGATCTGTCCGACAATGGCATGGCGCTGGATGCATTTCGAGAAGTCGGGCCCGGCAAGCACTTTCTCGGGTCGGCGCATACGCGGGCAAATTTCGAGACGGCCTTCTACCGATCGCGACTGGCGGACAACAACAGTTTCGAGCAATGGGAGCAGGAAGGAGCGTTGGACATGGCGACGCGCGCCAACGCGGTATGGAAGCGCATGTTGCAAAACTATGAGGCGCCGCCGCTGGATGTATCCATCGACGAGGCGCTGCAGGAGTTCATGGAGCGCCGCAAGGCGTCGTTTGCCGACAGTAATTATTAGCAAGGCAGGGCCCGCGCGCCCCATTATCTGGTAAGTGATTACAGGTGAGGGGCCAGCCTGGTCTAGACTTCAGTAGAAGCGCGAAGACGCGACGCGGCAAAAAAAACTAAAAGAGGTGCAGTGATGAAGTCTGAGGCCAAGGTAGTCGTCATTGGCGGCGGTGTTGTAGGAGTGAGCGCCCTTTATCACCTGGCGAAAAAAGGCTGGGGTGACGATGTGGTTCTGCTGGAAAAAGCGGAACTGACCTCCGGATCGACGTGGCATGCCGCCGGTCTGTTGCCCCTGTTCAACATGAGTTACAGCGTCGGGCAGCTGCACAGTTATTCCGTCAGGCTGTACGAAGAGCTCGAGGCCGAAACGGGCCAGCCGGTGGGTTTTCACAAGGTTGGCAACCTGCGCATGGCCATGAACCAGGATCGCATGGACGAGTTCTACCAGTACGCCGCCACGGCACGAACGATCGGCGTCAACGTCCGCTTTCTCGAACCGAAAGACATCAAAGCGCTGTGGCCGATGTGTGTCACGGATGGGCTGGTGGGTGGCATCTTTCACCCGGATGACGGCTACATTCAGCCGGCAGACCTGACGCAGGCGCTGGCGAAAGGCGCCCGCGCCCGCGGCGCCACGATTTATCGCAAGACTGCTGTACTCGCGATCGAGCCGACCTCATCGGGCCGCTGGAAGGTGATCACGCCCAACGGGGAAATACTGACCGAGCACGTGATTTCTGCCACCGGCAATTACGCGCGAAAGACAGGAGCGATGGTGGGCCTCGACCTGCCCGTGATGCCGGTCGAACACCAGTTCATCGTTACCGAGCCGCACCCGGAGCTGCAGGCGCGTCGCGCCCGCGGCGAACCGGAGATGGCGGTGCTGAGGGAGCCCGACGGCTCCTGGTACCTGCGGGAAGAGAACGGCGGTTTCATCCTCGGGCCCTACGAGAAGGGCGCGCCTGCCTGTTACGTGGACGGGCCCAGGCCGGATGCCGAATACGAACTGTTCCAGGAAGACCTGGATCGCCTGACCCCGCACATCGAAGCGGCGATCAACCGCGTGCCGGCCTTCGGCGAGGTCGGTGTGAAGCAGGTGTATAACGGTGCGATTGCCTACACGCCGGATGGCAACCCGATCGTCGGCCCGGCCTGGGACATCGACAACTTCTGGCTGAGCGAAGGCCACAGCTTCGGTATAACTGCGGCCGGCGGCGGGGGATGGCAGCTGGCCGAGTGGATCATCGAAGGTGAACCGACCGTCGACATGATGGGCGTCGAGCCGCGCCGGTTTGCCGATTACGTCAGCAAGGAATACCTCAAGGCGAAGAACGAGGAAGCCTACTCGCACGTCTTCGTCATTCATTACCCGGACGAGGAGCGGCCGGCGGGCAGGCCACTGCGGACGGCGCCTTGCTACGAGCGCCTGCGCGACATGGGGGCGGTGTTCGGGCAAAAGGCGGGCTGGGAACGCGCCAATTTCTTTGCCAGCGAAGGCATGCCGCAGGAAGACGACTGGTCGTTCCGCCGCTCCGCCTGGTTTGCTGCCATAGGCCGTGAGATCGAGAACGTAACGAATAACGTTGGCCTGCTCGATATGACCTCGTTTGCCAAGTGTCGCGTCAAAGGACCCGGCGCCGAGGCGTTTCTCGACGGCTTCGTCGCCAACCGGCTGCCGGGCAGGATCGGCGGCGTTGCGCTGTGCCACGCTTTGAGCAGCGGCGGCGGTGTCCACTCGGAATTCACCATACAGCGCGAGGCGAATGATTCGTTCTACCTGGTATCTGCCGGTGCATTGCAACGGCTGGATCATGACTACCTGCTGAAGCACATGCCGCGCGACGGCTCCGTGCAGTTCGAGCAACTGAGCGGCGCCATCGGTGTGCTGGTGGTCGCCGGCCCGAAATCGCGGCAACTCATGCAGCGCGTATCGTCTGCCGATTTTTCCAACGAGGCATTCCGCTGGCTGACTGCACAAAACATTCGAGTCGGCATGGCGCCAGTGAACGCGATGCGGCTGAACTATGTCGGCGAACTCGGCTGGGAGCTGCACCATCCGCTCGAATACCAGAACCATATTTTCGACGCACTATTCGCCGCCGGGCGGGACCTCGGCTTGCAACCGTTTGGCATTCGCGCGATGGACTCGATGCGTTACGAGAAGTCCTACCGCATGGTCGGCACCGAGATGTCGATCGAGTATTCCGCGCTCGAGTCCACCCTGGATCGCTTTGTGCATCCGGACAAGGGCGACTTCATCGGCCGCGAGGCATTGCTCGAACGACGCAAGGCGGGACATAAAAATCGCCTTATCACGCTGGAAGTCATGGATGTCGAGGATGCGGACGCGCTTGGCAACAACGCGCTTACGATCAACGGCGAGGTGATCGGCCGCGCGACCGGTGGTAACTACGGTTTCCGCGTTGGCAAATCGCTGGCGCTAGGTATGGTCGAGCCCGAATTCGCTGCAGAGGGCACGGCCATGGAGATAGAAATCCTCGGCAGAAAATACCCGGCTCGAGTGATTCCCGACAGCCCGTTCGATCCGGCCAACGAACGCCTGCGAGACGTGAATGGCGCCAACGACTGAAGCGACAGGTGGCTGCCTGTGCGGCGCTGTCCGCTACCGCGCAAGCGGTCCGCTGCGATCCGTTGTCTACTGCCATTGCTCGCAGTGTCGAAGGACCAGCGGCCATTTCGTTGCCGCCACCGCTGTCCCGCATGAACGACTGACGCTGACCGAACAATCCGGGCTCGCCTGGTTTCGTTCATCGGAGTTCGCGCGGCGCGGCTTCTGCAAGACCTGCGGCGCGAGCGTCTTCTGGGAGCCGACACATCGCAAGTACATGGCGGTCATGGCGGGTACGCTCGATATGCCGACCGGGCTTGTCAGCCAGGAGCACATTCACGTCGACGATGCGGCCGATTACTACGAGATCAGTGATGGCCTGCCGCAGTTCGCGCAGGATCACGCGGATTTATGGGAAGATGAGCAGCAATGAAATACTCCGCTCTCAATATCCTGCGCAAAGGCCTCGGGCACAATCGTCACTGGCCGCGAGCCTGGCGTTCGCCGGCGCCGAAGAAAAGTTATGACGTGATTATCGTTGGCGGCGGCGGCCACGGGCTGGCGACAGCCTACTACCTCGCGAAAGTGCACGGCATTCGCAACGTCGCCGTGCTGGAAAAAAACTGGATCGGCAGCGGCAACACCGGCCGCAACACGACGATCGTGCGCTCGAACTATCTGTGGACCGAGGCTGCGCTGCTGTACGAAAAGTCGATGCAGCTGTGGGAGGGCCTGAGCCAGGATCTCAACTACAACGTGATGCTCAGCCAGCGAGGGGTCTACAACCTCGGTCATACACTGCAGGACATGCGCGACATCGAGCGCCGCGTGAACGCCAACCGGCTGAACGGCATCGACGCGGAAATCGTCGACGCGGAGCAACTCAGGCGCGATATTCCGTTGCTGAACACGTCGGCGAATGCGCGCTACCCGATCCTCGGCGCATCGCTGCAACGGCGCGCCGGCGTGGCGCGGCATGATGCGGTCGCCTGGGGTTTTGCGCGCGCCGCAGACGCGCTCGGTGTCGACATCATCGAGCAGTGCGAGGTGACCGGCTTCGACAGGCAGGGCGGAAAAGTGACTGCCGTGCAGACGAATCGCGGCAAAATCAACACGGGCAAAGTCGGCGTTGTCGTCGCAGGGCATGCGAGCGTGGTTGCCGCCATGGCCGGCATACGCCTGCCGATACAAAGTCACCCATTGCAGGCATTCGTGTCCGAGCCGCTGCGGCCGGTGATCGATACCGTCGTCATGTCGAACGCCGTGCACGGTTACATCAGCCAGTCCGACAAGGGCGAACTGGTCATCGGCGCCGGCATCGACGCCTACAACGGGTATGGCCAGCGCGGCAGTTTCCCGCTCATCGAGCATGCCGTCGAGGCGATCCTCGAACTGTTCCCGACGCTGAGCCGGGTGCGCCTGCTGCGCATCTGGGGCGGCATCGTCGACGTCTGCCCGGACGCCTGCCCGATCATCGGCAGGACGCCCGTCGACGGCCTGTATTTCAACTGCGGCTGGGGCACCGGCGGGTTCAAGGCAACGCCCGGCTCAGGCTGGGTGCTGGCGCACACGATCGCGCATGACGAGCCGCATCCGCTGAATGCGCCATTCAGTCTCGAGCGTTTCACGACCGGCGCGCTGATCGACGAACATGGCGCGGCCGCGGTGGCGCATTAGGAGTGAGCGATGCTGCTGATTGAATGCCCCTGGTGCGGCAAGCGAGCGGAAACCGAATTCAGTTATGGCGGCGAAGGCGGTATCAGCCGCCCGCAGGATCCGTATGCGCTGAGCGACGCCGAATGGGCCGATTACCTGTACGCGCGCAACAACCACCAGGGGCTGCACCGCGAGCTGTGGAACCACGCGCAGGGCTGCCGGCGCTGGTTCGAGGTCGAACGCGACACGCTGAGCTACCGGATCGAGGGCAGCTATCGCCTCGGCCCGGGGAAGGAGCAGTAGCGCCGTGCAGGTCAAGCGACTGGCAACCGGTGGACGAATCGATCGCGAGCAGGTCTTGCGGTTTCGCTTCAATGGCCGGCGTTACGAGGGCCATGCCGGCGATACCCTGGCGTCGGCCTTGCTGGCGAACGGCGTCAAGCTCGTCGGCCGCAGCTTCAAGCTGCACCGGCCGCGCGGCATTGTCGGCAGCGGCAGCGAAGAGCCGAATGCGCTCGTGCAGCTTGGCCGGGGCGCCGCTACGCTGCCAAACCAGCGGGCTACCGAAGTCGATCTGTACGACGGCCTGAGCGCGCGCTCCTTGCGCGGCTGGCCGAGCCTGCGCTTCGATATCGGCGCGGTTAACGACTTGCTCGCGCGCTTCCTGCCGGCCGGTTTCTACTACAAGACGTTCATGTCGCCGCGCCGGCTGTGGTCCTTTTATGAAAACGTCATTCGTCACGCGGCAGGCTGGGGCGACGCGCCACGCGATCCCGATCCCGATCACTACGAACACTACAACGCGCACTGCGACGTGCTGGTCGTTGGCGCGGGTCCGGCGGGCCTGATGGCTGCGCTGGCGGCCGCGGAGTCCGGCGCGCGGGTCATCATTGCCGACGAGCAGGGCGAACCGGGCGGCCGCCTGCTGTCGAGCCGCGAACGCATCGATGGCGAGGACGCCGAAGCCTGGCTGCAGAAGACCGTTGCGGCCCTGCGTCGCCACGAACGGGTCTCGATGCTGGCGCAGAGCACCGTGTTCGGCTACTTCGACCAGAATTTCCTGGCGATCGCCCAGCGCTGCGGCGAGTCCGGGCCGGTGCGCGAGCGCTTGTGGCGCGTGCGGGCGCGGCAGGTCGTGCTGGCGCAGGGCGCCTTCGAGCGTCCGCTGGTGTTCTGCAATAACGACCGCCCCGGCGTGATGCTGGCATCGGCGGTGTCCACCTACATCAATCGCTACGCCGTGCAGCCGGGCAGTGAAGCGGTCGTATTCACCAATAACGATTCCGCCTACCAGGCGGCGCTCGACATGCACCGCGCCGGTATTCGCGTGGCGGCCATCGTCGACAGCCGCGACTCGGGGGCCGGGGAACTGCGGCGCGCCGCCGAAGCCGTGAACATTCCGGTGATGAACGGGCATGTGGTGACCGACGTCGTCGGCAAGCATGCCGTCAGTGGCGTGCGCATCGCGCGCTTCGTCACGAACGACGACAGCGCGAACTCCACGATCGCCGAGGCGCCGATCGAGATTCATTGCGACCTGCTGGCGATGTCCGGCGGCTGGAGCCCGGCGCTGCACCTGCACGCACAGTGCGGCGGCGGCAAGGAATGGCATGACGAGCTGCACTGCTTCGTGCCGCTCGATGACCGGCCGAACGTGCAATCCGCCGGCGCCTGCAGTGGCACCTGGTCGCTGCAGGCCTGCCTCGAGGAGGGCCTGCGGGCAGGGCTGGGCGCCAGCGGGCAGTGTGGCCTCGAGGCTGCCGACATCAGCGCACCGAGCGCCGCGGAGTTCGGCAGCAAGCCACTGCAGCCACTGTGGCGCGTGCCGGCCAGCCAGTCACCCGATGCCTGTCCGAAGCAGTTTATCGATTTGCAGAACGACACCAGCGTTGCCGATCTGCGGCTGGCGGCCCGCGAGGGCTATCGCGATATCGAACACGTCAAGCGCTATACGGCACTGGGCTTCGGCACCGACCAGGGCAAGCTCGGCAACATCAACGGCATGGCGGTACTGGCCGAATACCTGGGCGAGTCGATACCCGCTGTCGGCACCACCACGTTCCGGCCGCCGTATACGCCGGTGAGCTTCGGGCTGTGCGCGGGCGAGGCGGTCGGCGAGCTGTTCGATCCCGTGCGCAAGACCGCCATGCACGAATGGCATGCTGCGGCGGGCGCAAAATTTGAAAACGTCGGGCAGTGGTGGCGGCCGTGGTATTTCCCGCGGGGCGACGAGGACCTGCATGCCGCAGTCGCGCGCGAGTGCCGCGCGACGCGCGCCTCCGTTGGCATCATGGACGCGTCGACCCTGGGCAAGATCGATGTGCAGGGACCCGACGCGGTGACGTTTCTCGAGCGGATTTACACGCACGACATCGCCGGCATGGAAACCGGTCGCTGCAGCTACGCCATCATGCTCGGCGAAGACGGCATGGTGAAGGACGATGGCGTCGTCAGCCGTCTCGGCGAACAGCACTTCTACCTGACCACGACGACCGGCGGTGCCGCGGCGGTCATGTCATGGCTCGAACTCTGGCTGCAAACCGAGTGGCCGAATCTCGAGGTCTACCTGACCTCCGTGACCGACCATTACTCGACGATCTCGGTGGCGGGACCGAACAGTCGCAAGCTGCTCGAGGAGCTGGAGTGCAGCGTCTCGTTGTCCGCTGCCGACTTTCCGTTCATGACGACGCAGGAGGCGACCCTGGCCGGTTTCGCGGTGCGCCTGTTCCGGGTCAGCTTCAGCGGCGAGCTGGCCTTTGAAATCAATATCAGCAGCAACCGCGCGCTCGAGCTCTGGCAGTTGCTGATGGCAAAGGGCGAGGCTTACGGAATCACGCCCTACGGTACGGAGACGATGCACGTGCTGCGCGCGGAGAAGGGCTTCGTAATCGTCGGGCAGGATACGGACGGTTCGGTGACGCCCGTCGACTTGAATTTCGGCTGGCTTTTATCGAAGAACAAGGATTACCTGGGCAAGCGCTCACTGCAGCGTCCCGACGCGGTGCGTGCCGGCCGCAAGCAATGGGTCGGGCTGGAGCCCGCGGATGGCGAAACCGTGGTCCGCGAGGGTTCGCAACTGATCGCGGACACCGCAGCATCGGTGCCGGTGCCGCTTCACGGCCACGTCAGTTCGAGTTATTACAGCGCCTGCCTCGAGCGGCCGATCGCGCTCGGCCTGCTGGTCTCGGGTCGCGACCGGCTTGGCGATACCGTGTATGCGGTGCAGTCCGATGACAGCCGCGTCGCGCTGAAAGTCGTGGCGCCGGTCTTTTACGATGCCAGGGGGGAGCGTCAGCGTGGCTGATACCGTGCAAAAATCACAGCGACGCCACGGACTGGAGTCTGTGATCGGCAGCCTGCCCGGTTCCGAGAGCAGCGGTTCCATGCAGTTGCACGTGAGCGCACCGCGCACGCAAATCAACCTGCGCGGTGATGCCTCGAAGGAAACCTTCGTTGCGGCGGTTGCCGCTGTGCTCGAGCAAGCCCTGCCGCTGACGGCCAACACCTGCACGAGTGCTGCACAGCGTATTTACTGGCTGGGGCCGAACGAGTGGCTCATTTGCAGCGAGTCGGCTGACGCGCACACGCTGTTGAAAAAATTGCATGCCGCGCTCGCCGGCGAGGTGTATGCCCTGACCGATGTCAGCGCCGGGCAGGTCCGCCTGCAACTCAGCGGCGACGCCGCACGGCATGTGCTGGCCCGAGGCTGCACGCTGGATTTCGACCCGGCGGTGTTCGGGCCGGGCCAGTGCGCCCAGAGCGGCCTGGCGAAGGCAACAGCCCTGATCGCCCTGCATGACGATACGCCGTGTTTCGAGATCATGGTGCGGCGGAGTTTCGCGGATTACGTGCTGCGCTGGCTTAATCATGCGGGCCGCGAGTATGGCCTGAAGGTGCAGGAGATGCCGCTTGAGTAAGGGCGCAGCTGCGAGTTTCGATTACATCATCATTGGGGCGGGTTCCGCCGGCTGCGTCCTGGCGAATCGCCTGAGCGAGGACGGACGGCACAGCGTGTTACTGCTCGAGGCGGGCGGCAGCGACCGCAGCATTTTAATTCGCATGCCGACGGCGCTGTCCTACCCGATGAACATGCCGCGCTACAACTGGGGCTACGAAACCGAGCCCGAACCGTTCGCCAATGAGCGGTGCTTTCCCTGCCCGCGCGGCAGAGTTGTCGGCGGCTCCTCGTCGATCAACGGCATGGTCTACGTGCGCGGCCATGCGCTCGATTTCGACGAATGGGCAAGCCTCGGGGCAAAAGGCTGGGGATACCGCGAGTGCCTGCCGTATTTTCAGCGCGCCGAGACCTGGATCGGCGGCGCGGACGAATACCACGGCGACGGGGGTCCGCTGCATGTCGGGACGGGCAATGGCATGGCACGAAACCCGCTCTACCAGGCGTTCATCGACGCGGGCGTCGAGGCGGGTTATCCGCATACCGCCGATTACAACGGCCAGCAACAGGAAGGCTTCGGCCCGATGCACATGAGCGTGCATCGCGGCGTGCGCGAGTCCTGCGCCAGCGCCTACCTGCAACCGGTTCGGGGCCGCCGCAACCTGACGCTCGCCAGGAATGCGCTGACTCGCAAAATACTGATCGAGAACGGCGCGGCGACGGGCGTCGAATACAGCGCCGCTGGCGAGGAAAACATCGCGCGCTGCAACCGCGAGGTAATTCTGTGCGCCGGCAGTATCGGTTCGCCGGCGTTGCTGCAGCATTCAGGCATCGGTCCCGCCACCGTGTTACAGGACGCCGGCGTCGCGGTGCTGCATGACCTGCCCGGTGTCGGGGAGAACCTGCAGGATCACCTCGAGGTGTATTTCCAGATCGAGTGCAGGCAGCCGATCACGCTGAACTCGAAGCTGAACCTGTTCAGCAAAGGGCTGATCGGGGCGCGCTGGATCCTGTTTCGCGATGGGCTGGGCGCCACCAACCATTTCGAGTCCTGCGGTTTCATTCGCTCGGCGGCCGGCATCAAGTGGCCGGACATTCAGTATCACTTCCTGCCGGCGGCCATGCGCTACGACGGCAACGCCGCGTTCGAGGGTCACGGCTACCAGGTGCACGTCGGCCCCAACAAGCCGAGAAGCCGCGGCCGGGTGTGGATCGAAAGCGCGGATCCAGCGGTCAGGCCGCGCATCCTGTTCAATTACCTGCAGGATTCCGCCGATGTGGCGAGCTGGCGCAACTGCATACGCCTGACGCGCGAGATCATGGCGCAGCCGGCCTTCGACCCTTACCGCGGCCGGGAGATTCAGCCGGGGGATGCGATCAGTGATGACGAGGCGGTCGATGCCTGGGTGCGCGCCAACGTCGAGAGCGCCTATCATCCGGCGGGCACCTGCCGCATGGGTGACGCGAACGACCCGCTGGCGGTGGTCGACCCGGAATGCCGTGTCATCGGGCTGGAGCGCCTGCGCGTGATCGACTCGTCGATCATGCCGACAGTGACCAACGGCAACCTCAATGCGCCGACGATCATGCTCGCCGAAAAAGCAGCCGACCTTGTTCTCGGCAAAACACCATTGCCAGCCGCCGATGTCGACGGGTGGATCGACCCGCAATGGCGCGAGCGGCAGCGGCCAGGGTCGCCGACACGCCCTGCAGGGGAGGCATGATGCAGACCATCCTGTCGATCGCGATTGCGGTGACGCTCATGACCTCACTGGTGCTGGTAATCCTGTGGCGCAACGAGCGAATCAGCGGCAGCATGCCGGCGTCGCTGTTTGCGTTCACCGCAATCCTGTTCACCTCCGGCCTCGACGTCGGGCTGATCATGTTCCCGCTGACCGAGTTCCCGGTGTACGAGACCGAGGCCGCCTACCAGTTCGCCAACCCATTAGCGATCGAGTTCGGCTTCTGGGGTTTCATGGTGTGGATGTTTTATTTCCTGACGACGTTTTATTTCTGCGTGGTCGAGCCGCGCATAAAACTGTTTGAGATTCCGGCCGTGAAGGTGCTCAACAACGTCGTCGTTATCGGCACCTGCGCCTTCACCGGCTTTTTATTCCTCAGTTACCTGCCGAACTACATTTCAGGCATCAGTGATCCGCTGCGCTTCGGGCTGGTCGCTGTCGTCGTGTTATGCGCCGTGCTGTCGAGCACCGACATCAAGTTCGTCAAGGTGCTGAGCATCAGCTCGACCTGGCTGTTCTTCCTGTTGATCGGGGCGATGTGGTTCGAGTCCGGCATGGGCGCCAGCGGATTTTTGTCCACCTTCGTCAATATCGGCGAGTACTTCGGCAACCTGCATGAGTTTGTCATGCCGCTCACCGACTACCATGCCTTCTACCTGTTCTGGTGGTTTTCCTGGAGCATCATGATCGGCCAGTTCGTGTCGCGATTCGTCGGCGGTCTTAAAACCTGGCAGTTGTTGCTGGCGCTGCTGTTCATTCCCTCGATCCCGATCGCGACCTGGTTCTCGGTGCTCTATTACTATTTCGTCAACGGCCTGACGGTCACGCCGTTTTACAACGCGGCGATGGTGCTGGTCGGCGTTATCTTTGTCGTCAATTCGCTTGATTCGCTGATGCGCCTGTACTCGGACAACCTCAACGTCACGGTGGCGCGTTACGGCCGGCGCAACTACATCCTGGCCAACTGGGCGGTGATGTATGGCCTGATCCTGCTGTACCAGTTCACGCCGCTGAAGATCGAATGGATCGGGCTGGTCGTGATCTTCATTTACCTGCTGGTTTACCTGCTGCTGTTGCGCGCCTACCGGCAGGGCCGCTTCACGGCGGTCGCCACGGCCCATGCGCCGGGTGGGAACGGCGCTCAGTAAGGGCCTTCGACCTTATCCATCGCGACATACACCGATTTCAGCTGCGAATAGTGCTCTATCGCGTGCCGCGAATTCTCCCGGCCATAACCTGACTGCTTGACGCCGCCGAAAGGCATTTGCACCGGCGTGACGTTGTAAGTGTTGATCCAGCAGGTGCCCGCCTGCAGTTTCGCGATCACGTCGTTCGCCAGTTTAAGGTCGGCGGTAAAAACGCCGGCGGCAAGGCCGAACTCGCTGGCATTGGCGCGCTCGATGACCTCGTCGGTCGAATCGAAAGTGAGCACCGACATGACCGGGCCGAAGATTTCCTCTCGCGCAATCGTCATGTCATCAGTGACATCGGCGAACACGGTAGGCTCCACAAAGCAGCCCTGCTCGAAGCCGGGAACCGTTGCCGCCTTGCCGCCGCATACCAGCCGCGCGCCTTCGCGAACGCCGGCGTCGATATGGCCCAGCACCGTGTCCATTTGCTCCGTCGAGATCATCGGGCCCATCTGCGTGTTTTCATCCAGCGGGTCGCCCAGCCGAATGGCTGCAGTGCGCGTCGACAGTTGCTCGAGAAACGCCTCGACAATATCGCGCTGTACGAATACGCGGGTGCCGTTGCTGCAGATCTGCCCGGTCGAGTAAAAGTTGCCGAGCATCGCGCCCGTGACCGCCTGCTCGATGTCGGCATCGGCGAAGACGATCAGCGGTGACTTGCCGCCGAGCTCGAGCGTGACGTGCTTCAGTGTCGCGGCCGCCGCCTTGGCCACTGCCTTGCCGGTCGGCACCGATCCGGTCAGCGAGACCTTGGCGACACCCGGATGCTCAACGAGCGCCGTACCGGTCGCCGCGGCGCCCTGCAGCACGTTGAACACGCCATTCGGCAGGCCGGCTTCCTTCAGGATTTCCGCGAGTTTCAGCGCCGTCAGCGGCGTTTGCTCCGCGGGCTTGAAGATCATGGCATTGCCGCAGGCGAGCGCAGGGGCCGCTTTCCAGCAGGCGATCTGGATCGGGTAGTTCCAGGCGCCGATGCCGACGCAAACGCCGAGCGGCTCACGCCGCGTGTAGAAATAGTTGTTACCGAGTTCGACGGTTTCGCCGTCGATGGTTGCCGCGAGGTTGCCAAAGAAATCCAGGCAGTCGGCGCCGGACGCGGCATCCGCCACCAGTGTCTCCTGCAGGGCTTTGCCGGTATCGCGGGTTTCGAGTATCGACAGTTCGCGATTGCGCTCGCGAATCAGTTGCGCGGCCTTGCGAAGGATGCGGCCTCGCTCGGCGCCGCTCATCGCTGCCCACTCGGCCTGCGCTGCCGTGGCGACCGCGACGCAACGGTTGACGAGTTCGTCACTCGCCGTGTTCAGTGTCGCAATCACCTCGCCGGTGGACGGGCAAATGCTCGCAAACGATTCACCGTTTGCATCATCGACGAATTCACCGCCGACAAAATGGCTGGCAACGGGTTGCGTTGATTCGCGGTTCGAGGTCATTTATTACTCCCTTCGCGACGGCGTTCTTCCTGCTGCAGGCGCCACATATTTGCGTATGCGCCGTCGGCGGCGAGCAGGTCCGCGTGCGTGCCGCGCTCGAC
>DATCZF010000103.1:0-2857 GCA_036526055.1 Woeseiaceae bacterium | reverse complement strand
ATTATCCCGGCTCGATGCCGGGATTTTTTTTGCGATCTGCCGGGTCGCGCTGCCGATTAATACCTGTAATTTTCGCCGCATCATGCGAAAATGGCCCGCCCTGTACCGGGCGCCAGCTGCAATACAGATCAAATGAGTGATTCCGACAAACAGTTTCGTGGCATTCCGATTATCCAGAGTGGCAGTAAATACAAGACTGCTGCCGGCTTCGCCGCGGTCAAAAATGGCGTCAAGGCACGCAAGGACGCGGAGCCCGTAGCGCGCGGGCAAAAACCCCGCTGGCTTCGCGCCAAGCTGCCGGCAGGCGAGGGGTTCTCCGCGGTCCGCAGGACGGTCCGCGACAATCGCCTCAGCACCGTGTGCGAAGAATCGATGTGCCCGAACATTGGCGAGTGCTGGAACCACGGCACGGCGACAATCATGGTCATGGGCTCGGTCTGTACCCGGGCATGCCGCTTTTGTGCGGTCGACACGGGCAATCCCAAGGGCTGGCTGGATCAGGACGAGCCCGCGAATACCGCGCGTGCGGTAGCTTTAATGAATCTCAAGTACGTGGTGATCACGTCGGTGGACCGCGACGACCTTGCGGACGGCGGCGCCGCGCATTACGCGGCCTGTATTCGAGAGATCAAGGCGCTTTGCCCGGAGACGGCGGTGGAGGCCCTGACACCCGATTTCAACGGCCGCTTGCGGGATGTCGAAACCGTCATCGATGGCGGGCTGGATGTGTTCGCGCAAAATGTCGAAACGGTGCGGCGTCTTACCCACCCGGTGCGGGACCCGCGCGCAGGTTACGACCAGACATTGCGTGTCCTGGCGCATGCCAAGCGTTACAAGCCCGCTATCCTGACAAAAACGAGCCTGATGCTGGGTCTTGGCGAAACGGATCAGGAAATTGATGAGTGCATGGATGACCTGCGGGCTGCGGGCGTCGACATTCTGACGTTTGGCCAGTATTTGCGGCCGACCCCCAATCATCTCAATGTCGAGCGTTTTGTAAGCCCGCAGGAGTTTGCAGAAATCCGGCAACGGGGCCTGGCCCGCGGCTTTGTCGAAGTCGTTGCCGGTCCCCTGGTGCGCTCCAGTTACCGCGCCGACCAGGTACTGGAAAAGAATAACGTGGGCCTGTCATTGCAGCACGAGCCCGGCAACCAACCAAGCGAGAATTGACTATGGATTTTCTGGCCGATTATGGACTGTTTCTGCTCAAGGCGATGACCATCGTCTTCGCCATCATCGCAGTGATTGGCGCAGCAGCGTCGGCAGGGCGCAAGGTCGCCAGCCAGGAGGGGCTCGAGGTCGAGGATCTCAGCAAGAAATACCGCGAGATGGCGGCCGCGCTAAAGGCTGCGGTGAGTTCGAAAAAAGAACGCAAGTCGGTCGCCAAAGAGGAAAAAAACCGCGCCAAGCAAGCTGCCAGGCAACCGGCAAAGAAACCGCGCGCCTTCATCATCGATTTCAAAGGCGACCTCAAGGCAAGCGGCGTTGATTCGCTGCGGGAGGAAGTCAGCGCAGTGTTGTCTGTTGTGACCAGTACGGATCAGGTCGTCGTGCGCCTGGACAACCATGGCGGGATGGTGCACGAGCATGGGCTTGCAGCGTCCCAGCTGGCGCGCATCCGTGACCGTGAAATTCCGCTGATCGTCTCTGTGGATAAGGTGGCGGCGAGTGGAGGCTACCTGATGGCGTGTGTCGCCAACCGGATTTACGCGGCGCCGTTTGCAATCCTCGGCTCCATCGGGGTCATTGCCCAGCTGCCCAATTTCAACCGCATGCTGGATTCGCATGGCGTGGATTTCGAGCAGGTCATGGCGGGCGAGTACAAGCGCAATGTGACCATGTTCGGCAAGAACACGGATGAGGACCGGGCGAAACTCAAGGAAGAACTCGAAGACGTACACCGGCTGTTCAAGGCTGCCGTCAGCAAATATCGGCCGACCCTGGACATCAGCAAGGTGGCGACAGGGGAGCACTGGTATGGAACCCGTGCGCTGGAACTCGGCCTGGCAGACGAGATCAGGACGAGCGACGAGCTGCTGGGTGAAATGGCAGATCAATACGACCTTTACCGGGTTCATTACAAGCTGCGACAGCCGTTGCAAAAGCGCATCATGTCCGGGGTGGACAGCGCGCTGGAAAAGGCCGACGCCGCAGGCTGGCGACGCCGGTTCGATTCCAGCCTGCCGCGCTAGGCGAGGAACTGGTTGCCGGCTCGCCAGTCAAACAAGACAGCCTTGCGCCGTCTGACTCATCATTGGCTATAATGGCTCGGGCATCAGGAGGGTAAACATGCTGCAGTTGATTTCGGAATCGCGGTTTTGGATTGTGCTGACTTGCGCAGCGCTGCTCAGCGCCTGTGCGTCGTCGCCGACGGGGCGAAGCCAGATGATTCTCAAATCGGACGCCGAGCTCGAACAAGAGGGCGCGCGGCAGTTTGCGGAGATCAGGGCCAATGCGCCACTGGTTACCGACAGGGCGACCATCGACTACATAGCGTGCGTCGCAAATGCCATTGTCGACGTCATGGATAACGAATGGAGCAAACTGAACTGGGAACTCGCCATCATTGATGAAAACCAGGTGAATGCCTTTGTTCTTCCCGGCGGCAAGATCAGCGTCTACTCCGGCATTCTCCAGGTGGCCAAGAACCAGGATCAACTGGCCGCGGTCATCGGCCATGAAGTTGCCCATGTCACGGCACGCCACGCCAATGAGCGGGCTTCACGTGGCGTCGTGACCGACATAGGCGTCGATATTGCCGCGATTATTCTCGGTGGCGGCCACGGCGGCTACACGAGGACGGCCCGTGACACTCTGCAGGCGGGCGCAGCGCTCGGCATTTTCCTGCCGTTCACAC
>DATCZF010000102.1:0-2767 GCA_036526055.1 Woeseiaceae bacterium | reverse complement strand
CGCCTGCCCCTCGACAAAAGAGGCGGCAGCCGCAACGCGGTCATTTTCCTCCGCAACCTGCTCCCAGGCTTGCGCATCCGCCAGCTGTCCCCGCATTCCCTCAATGGTCGCGTGCCCCGACATGGCGAGGATGCGGTCCTTGAGTTCTCTTTCGAAACCGTTGACGACAGACATCACGACGATGAGGACCGCCACGCCGATGGCGATTCCGGACATCGAGATTGCCGATATGAATGACACGAACCGATTGTCGCTGCGCGAGCGCACGTAACGACCTCCGATCCATGATTCAAAACTTGCCATCAGCTACTCACTCGTATCGCAGGGCCATTGCAGGATTGACATGAGCTGCCCGCCTCGCCGGGTAAAGCGTGGCAAGCCCCGTCAATGCAAACGCGGTGACTGCGATAATCGCCACGTCCCACGCATGCAGCTCTGACGGAATCGCTGACATGTAATAGACATCCCCGGGCATTATCTGAAAGTCCAGCCAGTGCTCGAGAACGGGAACAATTACCGGAACGTTGATCGCCAGCACGATTCCCAGGCACACACCGAGGAAGACACCGATCCAGCCAATCACAATGCCCTGGATGAAAAACACCTTCACCACGTTCCCGGGGGCCAATCCGAGCGTTCGCAGGATCGCGATATCCGTGGTCTTGTCGGTGACCACCATCACGAGGCTCGCGATGATATTGAACGCCGCGACAGCGATAACCAAGGTCAGGATTAACGACATCATCATTTTTTCGAGTTTGATGGCCCGAAAATAGCTCGCGTTCTCGATTGTCCAATCCGTCGTCCTGACCCGGTCTCCGAGACTCTCCTGCAAGACCGCGGCAATTCGCGGCGCGTCGAAGACGTCTGCTGCACGAAAGCGGACGCCGGTAACGCCGCCGTTGGCGCCCAGCAACGCGGATGCGTCAACCCAGTGCATTATCGCCAGGCTTGCGTCGTGATCCTGCAGGCCGGCCTCAAATACGCCGGACACGACAAACCGTTGCAGGACCGGCTGAAGATCGCCGCGACCCGTGGGGCGCGGCACCAGCAATATCACATCATCGCCCGGAATGACGCCAAGTCGCAGCGCGAGTACACGACCGAGAATGATGTTGTGCTCTCCTGCCGCGAGACTGCCGATTTCCCCGGCCACCAGCGACAGGTTCGACCGGGAAACGTCTGGTTCACTCGAAGGATCGATGCCATTGACCAGCACCGACTGCAAGGCAGAATTGGCGCGAATCATTCCTTCAATTTCGACATAGGGTGCCGCCGCCGCTACGCCAGTTGCCGATGCCGTGGCTTGCTCGATCGGCCGCCAGTCCTGTATTTGTCCTTGACGGGCAAATACGGCGCCGTGTGCCGACATGCTCAGGAGCCGCTCACGCAGCTCGCTTTCGAAGCCGTTCATCACTGACAAAATGGTGATCAGCGCAGCCACGCCCAACGCCACCCCGAGCAGCGAAATCGAGGACATGAACGACACGAAGCCACTGCGTTTTCTCGAAAGCAGGTAGCGAAGACCGATCAGCAGCTCAACAGATTCCGTCATGCGCCGCATTATTCCATATTCCCTGATTCGCCGTAGCCTTTGTCAATGAGCCGGCTGGCAGCTGGCGGGCTGGCACAGGGAAATTGCCGATAATGAGAACCAGGTCGCCGAATCAGGTTTGCCTTGCAGGTATAAATCTGTCATGTAAGTATCTGTTTTCAATTGCTTCCCCGTATCAAAATACTTACGGGAACCAGGCAAAACAGAGTTTTTTGCGCAACTTCACAATGCTATAGTGCATGGGCATACGATCTGGAGAGACCTGATGGCAAAGGTAGCGAGCATAGTTATTCTGGCACTGGCCTGCGGCATGGCGGGCACAGCGAGTGCCGATGTCCTGCAGATGGGCGAAACGCCGTATGCAGCTTTTGAGGATTCCGGCAAACCGGGGCGCGGAATGACCAAGGATAGTGTCAGGTCCAGTTTCGGCAGCCCGGAAAAGCAAATGGATCCGGTTGGAGACCCGCCGATCAGTCGCTGGGAATATGCGGAGTTCGTTGTTTATTTCGAGTACGACCGGGTTATTCACGCGGTTCGCAAACGCTAAACCCCACCGATATTGACTTGTCGAACGGCAGCCCCTGCGGGCTGCCGTTTTTGTTCCACCGAGCGATTTGCCCTGGCGTTTATGCCCCTGCAGGTATGCTTGTGCGATAATCCCCGGCGCCCGTAGCCAGACCGCCAAGCCGTGACCGAATCAGTCCTGTTCAAAACCCGACCGAAGTTACCGGATGCACGCAACCAACGTGTGGGCTGGGGCCGGCTATTGGGAGCCGCCAATGCATTTGCGCTCGCGGATCTCGCCAGGCAGGAAGACCGGCTCATCCTGTGTCTCGCCCGCGATCCGCGGCATGCCGATCAGCTGGAGGCCGAGGTGGCCTATTTCGCCGGCGACGACGTTGCCGTGCTGCACTTCGTCGACTGGGAAACCTTGCCATACGATAGTTTTTCACCGCATCAGGACATCGTATCCCAGCGACTGGAAACGCTCGCTCAGCTGCCCGGACTCAGGAAGGGCGTCGTCATTGTCTCGGCGCCCACGCTGTTGAATCGGTTGCCGCCCGTCGACTATGTAGCGCTGCAATCAATTCGCCTGCGCACCGGGCAGGAGTTGCCGCGTGACGAATTCATACGTGCGCTTGGCGCCGCAGGCTATTTGCGCGTGCCCCAGGTTCCGGAACACGGTGAGTACGCCGTGCGCGGCTCACTCCT
>DATCZF010000101.1:0-2694 GCA_036526055.1 Woeseiaceae bacterium | reverse complement strand
AAGTCCCGCATGCGGCCCAAGCAGCTGGCCGCGATCAAGCCCCGAAAGCTTGAGGAAACCCCCCAATGGAAAATAATCCTGGATCAGGTTATCCGACTCGATTGTCGTGCTCAGGTTAAGACCAAGCTGAAACGTGTTCTTGCCCCAGGACTTAACGGTCGTCCATTCGCTGTGCAGCGTGTCAAAATCGCTGTCAGCGCCGAAACCGGGCCGCGACATTTCCCAGACCAGGTCAAATTTCGACCCGTGCGTGGGAAAGTAAGCGTCATCCAGCATATCGTAGGAAAACTTGGCGAACAGGCCGCCGGTATCGAATTCGAGCCTTTCCAGTGCGGGGTCGCCAACCTTGACTTCGGCGCTGCCCCTGCCTCGAGTGACGCCCAGACGCACCTCGCCCCAATTGGCCAGCTCGCGGCCGAGGTCCACGCCGACATGACCGGAGCCAACGCGATATCGAGTGATGATCTGGTCCCCGAGGAACTCGTTGATATTCTTCTTTTCGGCTTGCGCGTGCGGAGCGACAAAATAACGCGAGTCAAAACTCAGGGGCTGATAGAACTCAGTGCGCAACGACGGTTCGGTGCCGAGCTGCACATCGGTGCGCCATTCCGCACCGAGAGCATTCAAGCCGGTGCGCGTGTAGCGTCCCGCAACATTAAAGCCCGCAGAACCCTCGAAATCGTCCTCCAGCGCCAAGCCGAATTGCAGGTAGTTGGGCCCCCAGCTTTTACGGCGCGTGTTGAATTCAAGCCCGACTTTTGCATCTTCGTGGACGACCCGGTAAGAAACGTCTTCGTAGAGCGCCAGGCCAAACAGGCGCGCCGCATCCGCGGACGCCACGGCCGGGTCGATCGGCTGGCCTGCTGTCGATCGGATTCTCGCTTCGAGCACGCTCGATAACAGCGGGCCGTCATCCACCACGCGGACGAATTCAGCGAGTCCGGGTCTCTCGAGTCCCGACTGCCGGTTGGCCTGGTATTCGTCGAACTCCTGTTCACCGACGCCAAAGGGCGCCAGCTGACCAGCCACGGCTTTCGCCGCTGCTTCCCCGGGACCAATCAACTGGTGCAGATCTGCAAAATTGGTGGACGCATAATTGCCGATGGCGGGCCTGATCAGCACATCACGGCCGCTCAGGGTATCCAGCTGCCGCTGCGTCTCCCGGCGAATCAGGATCGTCAGCATCTGCTCGGTGACGGCAAGCGCAGAATCGAGCTCCTGCGGCTCATACAGCGGAAATTCGACATCAACCGCAATAATAATGTCGACATCCATTTCCCGAACGGCCTCAACCGGCAAGTTGGCGACCAGGCCACCGTCAACCAGCGTCGCGCCATCAATCGTCACCGGGGCGAAAATTCCGGGCGCCGACATGCTTGCGCGCATGGCCATGGCGAGATCTCCGCTCCTGAGAACGCGCGCTTCTCCGGAATTGAGGTCGGAGGCAACGGCGCGAAACGGCACCGGCAAATTATCGAAGTCCTCGATATGAGAAACCTGCAGCGTCTGTTCGCGCAGTATCAATCCCAGTTTTTGGCCCTGGATGATGCCTTTTGGCAGCAGCAATGAGCCGCTCCTCACTCCCACCTCGAACTTTACGAGGAACGACTCGTCATCCTGTTTGCGCCGAAAGGAGAGATTTTCGCGGCGCGCATCGTCGTTGAAAGCGTCGGCCCAATCGATGGAATTCATCAGGTTTTCGATATCGTCGGGAGAAAGTCCCGCCGCATACAGGCCGCCAACAATGGCCCCCATGCTGGTGCCCGCAATTGCATCGACAGGAATCCGCAATCTCTCCAGCTCCCGCAGTACGCCAATATGTGCAGCGCCGCGTGCTCCGCCTCCGCCGAGTACCAGCCCGATTCGTGGCCACTCCGCTTCTTCGTGTGTTGCGGCATTTCCGGACAATGCGCACAGCGACAACAACCCCAGAACCCCCAGTTGTCGAGCATTGCATTTCATAGCTGCACCCTCTTGGTCGGCATCTCCGGCAAACCCCGATTATAATGGCACGCTGACACCTGCGAGGCGTTTCCAGCCGGCGGCACATGAACAAAGGTAACAGATGTGAGTAATAAACAGCGTGCCGCAAGCTTAACTCCCCCGGCCAGGCTCAATGCCGCACTGCTGTCGCTGCTCATATTGGCGCTGGCGACGCCAGCTGCAGCCAATGACCTCGATGAAATTGTCGTTACGAGCCAGAGGCGGCAGGCAAGCCTGCGGCAGCATCCCGGCAATATCGCCAAATTGATAACGAGCGAGATAGCGTCCGCCGGGCACCAGCATCCTGCAGAAATCCTGAACCGGATGCCGGGCGTCTGGATAACGCGAGCCAGCGGACAGGAACATCTGACCGCGATGCGCTCGCCGGTACTGACCGGCCCCGGATCCTGCGGGGCCTTTCTGATCCTGGAAGACGGCATTCCTACTCGACCCGGAAGTTTCTGCAACGTGAATCAGTTGCTGGAACTGAATACCGAACAGGCTGCTTCGATCGAATCCATTCTCGGCCCGGGCCCGGCCCTGTATGGCTCCAATGCCCTGCACGGCATTATCAATGTCCTGCAGCCCAATCCTGGCGCCGCGCTGCCCAACAGTGCTGCCATCGAGCTGGGCAGCAACGATTTTCGCCGTATTCGAGCAAGGCTAAGCCCGAATCCGGAGGGATCGCAATTGTTGCAGTTCATCTGGAAT
>DATCZF010000100.1:0-3536 GCA_036526055.1 Woeseiaceae bacterium | reverse complement strand
GTTTCCGAGTCGGCGGAGCGTGGCTTCGCATACTGCCCTGCCATGCGGCCGATACGAATGATCGGTTTCTTCAGCCCATAGAGCATGACCAGGCTCATCTGCAGCAGTATCTTGATCTTGGCGACGATACTTTCCGACGTGCAGTCGGCAAAGGTTTCCGCGCAGTCACCCCCCTGCAGCACAAACGCTTCACCCCGTTGGGCACGGGCAATGTGATCCTTCAATGAATCCACTTCCCACGACGTCACCAGCGGCGGCAGCTGGCTCAGTTCGACAATCGCGCTTTCCAGCCGATCCCGATGCGGGTATATGGCCTGTTGCTCGACAGATTTTGCCTGCCAGCTCGCGGGATGCCATTCAGTTTCTACTATCTTTCTCGTCAATTTTATTTTTTCCTGCGCCCAGGTAAGGCCCTTGATTGCACGCCATTGTACCCCAATACGCTGACTTCCGATCGAGGCCGGCCCAAAAGTCTATCATTTAAACAGTAGCTTACACGGGTTTTCTCAATTTTAGTCGACAGCTTGAGTCAATCGTTGCGGTCGCAGAACCTCTGCGTTCGCCACGACCTGCAGTTTGCTAATCTGGAAAGGGGGCGAGGAGATTGGCAAAATGCGCGCCTGCAACGGGCATCGGCAATTTGTGCGTGCGGCCCGGGCCTGGAAAGCAACGGGTTGTCAGTCACTCGAAGACCGGTGATGTTGCCGGCACACTTTAATCGTGAGGAATAGAAATGAAGGACGTACTTGACAGGCTTGGACTCGAGGCAGTGAATCCCGGGACCTGGTGCGGTGAGCGGAGTTTTGCAACGGCAGATGCACCGCTAATCGATTCTCACAGCCCGAGCAGTGGCGAGTTGATTGCCAGTGTTCGTTCCTCGACAGCCGCCGAGTATGAGACCGTCATGCACGCGGCCCAGGCAGCGTTCCTGGAATGGCGCAAGGTGCCGGCGCCGCGCCGCGGTGAGGCTATTCGACTCGTCGGTGAGGCATTACGTCGCCATAAGGATGCGCTGGGCAGCCTCGTCAGCCTCGAGATGGGCAAGATCAAGGCGGAAGGCGATGGCGAAGTTCAGGAGATGATCGATATCGCTGATTTTGCCGTCGGGCAGGCACGCATGCTGTACGGCAACAGCATGCATTCCGAGCGTCCGCTGCATCGCATGTACGAGCAGTGGCACCCTCTCGGTATCGTCGGCATTATCAGTGCGTTCAACTTCCCGGTGGCCGTGTGGTCGTGGAATGCGTTCATTGCAGCCATCTGCGGCAATATCAGCGTGTGGAAGCCATCCCCCAAGACCCCGTTGTGCGGCATTGCGGTGCAAAAGATTTGCAATGATGCACTCAAAGAAGCCGGCTTCCCGGAAATCTTTCACGTTTTCAACGACGGCAGCAATCAGCTTGCGCAGACTTTCGTCGACGACCATCGAGTCAACCTGGTGTCGTTCACCGGCTCCTGCGCCGTCGGTAAATCGGTCGGTGAGCATGTGGCCGCGCGCATGGGCAAAGTATTGCTGGAGCTCGGCGGCAATAACGCCATCATCATCGACGAATATGCCAACCTTGACATCGCTGTCCCGGGTATCGTCTTCGGTTCAGTCGGCACGGCCGGCCAACGCTGCACCACGACGCGGCGGGTTATCGTGCACGAATCGCGTTTCGCGGAACTGAGGGAGCGCCTGGTGGCTGCTTACGGCCAGGTAAGGATAGGCGACCCGCTAAATCCTGACACGCTCATGGGACCCCTGATCGATGAGTCGTCCGTCAAGCGCCTCGAGGCGGCCGTTGCCGCGGTCAAGGCCGCAGGTGGCGAAATTCTCTGTGGCGGCACGCGCATCGACGGTCCGGGTCACTTCGTCAAACCGGCGATCGCGGTTGCCAGGAATGACTGGGATATCGTCCAGACCGAGACTTTCGGCCCGATCCTTTACCTGATCACCTTCAAGACGCTTGACGAGGCTATAGCAATGCAAAACGGCGTGGCCCAGGGTCTCTCTTCGGCTATTTTCACGGACAACCTGCAAAATGCCGAGTACTTCCTGTCCAACGGTGGTTCCGACTGCGGCATTGCCAATGTCAATATCGGTACGTCGGGCGCAGAAATCGGTGGCGCTTTCGGTGGCGAAAAGGAAACCGGGGGTGGCCGCGAAGCGGGATCCGATTCCTGGAAGGCCTACATGCGGCGACAGACGAATACGATCAACTGGGGCAAGGAATTGCCGCTCGCTCAGGGCATCAACTTCAAGCTCTGACACAGTTCGCGATCAATCTGCAGTTAAAGCAAGCGGGCGCTCACGCGCCCGCTTTTTTTATTCGATCGGTTCGAATCGATTCCTGCTGCGATTCTTGCGCACCTTCCCCGCCTGAAACACTCGGCCGCTCATCGCAATGTAGACACCGGGCGCGAGCGACTGCACAGCACCGACTGCAAGTCCGATATTGAAGACCGCATCGGTGCTTCGAAAACGCGCAGGACTGAGCGCGCCTGTCAATACAATGGTCTTGCCAGCAATACCAACCAGGGCCTCAGCCGTTTCCACCATGGTGTCCGTACCATGAGTAACCACAAATAACGAGTTACTGTCGTCTTCGATCGCAGAGCGAATTTTTTGCCTGTCCTCTGCGGTGATATCCAGGCTGTCTTTGCGGAACAATGAGACGACGTCAAAGTCAAACTGAGCAAGACCTTCGCCAAGAATATGCTGCACCCGAGACTCACCGACTTCGTCTTCGCCCAGAGCGTCGAAGTAGATCTTGTCGATGGTTCCACCGGTTGTGAGGAATCGTATGAACATGCGGGTCGTCCCTGTCAGGCGTGCAAGAATGCCACTGAATCGGCGATGTTGAAAGAGTGTCGTTACCCCCCGTTTTGCCTCAGGGCTGCTATTATCGGAGCATGATGATGACTAAGAACAGTAATACCTCATCCAGCCTGCGCCTGATGGCCATGGTTTTCGTTACAGCCTGCCTGTTCGCCATCCCCGGCATTGCACGCGCGGAACGACAGGCGCTGATCCTGGAAATCGATGACGCGATTGGCGTGGCCACCGCCGATTACATCACCAGCGGCCTGGAAAAAGCCGCCGATGAGAACGCTGCCCTGGTGATCATCAAGATGGATACCCCCGGCGGCCTTGTCGAACCGATGCGCGATATCGTCAAAGCCATTCTCGGCTCGCCGGTGCCGGTCGTCACCTATGTCACGCCCGGCGGCGCTCGAGCGGATAGCGCCGGCACCTATATCCTCTTGGCCAGTCACGTGGCGGCGATGGCGCCCACAACGCACCTCGGCGCTGCAACACCGGTATCGCTGGGCGGTGACGGGCCTAACCCGCCGCTGCCGCTGTCGGACCGTGAGGAAAAGGACGAGGAACAGAGCGCTCCCGAGCCAAACGGCGATGCCATGAGCCGGAAAATCCTCAACGACGCCATCTCTTACATTCGGGGATTGGCCGAGGCTCACGGGCGCAACGCGGACTGGGCCGAGAAGGCCGTACGGGAAGCAGCGACACTGACGGCTGACGAAGCGGTCGAACA
>DATCZF010000099.1:0-6678 GCA_036526055.1 Woeseiaceae bacterium | reverse complement strand
AATACCACGAATACGTTCATCCAGGTACTGTCCAACATGACCATGGAACTGCCAACCAAACCGGGAATGAGCGTTCCGGTTACGGCTGATCCTGCCCCAACCCCGCAACCCGACAGGGAAGTCAAGACCTACGGCATCGGCGAGGATGATGCTGATACGGGCAAGACCCGCGATGACGATTGGCAGGACTAGGCGGGGAGTAATCACGAACCATGCAGGCGTTTGAAAATTTTCGGCAGTTCGTGGACTCCTGGGCCGCGATACTGGGCCCCAACATCTATTTGCAGGCTGCCGCGATCGCGCTGGCTTTCATCATCGTTGCGAAGATAGCCGATCTGATCATCGCCAAAGTCGTCTCTCAGATTACTCGCAAATCGAAGAGCCTGGTTGACGACGAGCTCGTGTCGCTCCTGCACAGGCCGGTCTTTGTTTCCGTAATTCTGATCGGCCTGGGACTTGCAACAAGGCGCCTGGATCTCCCCACTGCATTCGATTTCCTGTGCATCGGGGTGCTCAAGACGATTGCCGTCTTCGTATGGCTCGGATTCCTGCAGAGACTGCTCAGACTGATCAGCTCGACCATTTCCAGGAACCTCGATACGACGCCGGCGTGGCGCAGAATGATGCCCCTGATCGATACGGTCGGGACGTTCGCCATCTTCGCCCTGGCGATCTACTTCCTGTTCCTTGCCTGGAATATCGACGTAACCGCCTGGCTGGCATCTGCCGGAATCATCGGCCTCGCGCTTAGCTTTGCCGCTAAAGATACGCTGGCAAACCTGTTTGCCGGCGTCTCAATTCTCGCTGACGCTCCCTACAAGATCGGTGATTTCATCATTCTGGAATCCGGTGAGCGCGGCATGGTTACGCAAATCGGTTTTCGCAGCACGCGCATTCTGACCCGCGATGACGTCGAGATTACGATTCCAAACGGCATCATCGGCAACGGCAAGATCATTAACGAAGCCGGTGGCCCCTCAGAAAAACATCGCATCAGAGCCACAGTCGGAGTCGCCTATGGTTCGGACATCGACCAGGTAATCGAGGTTTTGCAAGGAGTAGCGCGAGATCACGAGGAAGTTTGCAAGGACCCTGAGCCGCGGGTGCGGTTTCGCACGTTTGGACAGTCCAGCCTGGATTTTGAATTATTGTGCTGGATAGAGCGGCCCGTTAATCGGGGCCGCATCGGGCATGAAATCAATTGTGCGATTTACCAGGCGTTTCGCGATTCAGGAATACAGATTCCGTTTCCGCAGCGTGACCTTCACGTCAAGGGTATCCCGGAGCCGCTGACGCGGCTGCTGGACAGGGAATGACCGTCTGCTCGAGCAGACTAGCTTTCGTCAGGCCGTGATATCAGAGCGGTTGCGCCAACCAGGTCCTCGCCCTCAGCGGGGTCGGCAAACTGCTGCAAGTATTCTTCCTCTTCCAGTCGCTTGCGCTCTGCCTCAGCACGCCTCAGAGCGGCGTCTGCAGCGTCCCGTGCCCTGCGCAGCGCCTGCAGCTTCCTTTCCGACTGCTCTTCAAGCTGCTGACGGCGAGCACGCTCTTCGATTGCCTCAGTGATGCGAACTGCTTCACGCGCATTGAGACATTCCTGGTCGTGACGCATTTCGTCACGATCGGCGTTGCACCTGATAATTGCCGCTTCCATTGCAATCGGGTCTTCCATGAACTTGGTAACAGGCGTAGGCCTGGGCTCCTCGCATCCCGCAAGCAAACCAAAGCTGCTGATAGCTATTACGATAATTCTGTTCATTTAACACTAACCCTATGAAATCCAGCCAAGTAGTCGAATTGACATAATTGTCTTGGCAGGATACTAAACGATCCATCCGATAAAGATCTTGAACCAGTTCACATTTGCTACAAGCAAGCGTGTATATTTATTTGCGACCGGTAACTCCCGGTTCTGGCCGATGTAAGCCAGCAACCGCAAAGGAAAGGCCTGAAACACACTGATTCCGGGGGAGCCGTAAACGGTGGCAAAACAGAACCAGTTCCGCTTGCTGACAGAACGCCGCTTTGCGCCATTCTTCGTCGCGCAGTTTCTTGGTGCCCTGAACGACAACGTGCTACGAAACGGCTTGATCATCCTCTTCACGTTCCAGGGCGTCCGCATTCTCGGCATGGGGGCTGAACAACTCGCCAACCTGAGCGCGGCCCTTTTCATTCTGCCCTTTCTGCTGTTTTCCGCCATTGCCGGACAGTTTGCCGACAAATATGAGAAGTCGCGCCTGATCCGCAACATCAAGCTGCTGGAAGTCGGTCTGATGCTGCTGGCCTATTTTGCCTTCCACGCGGAAAACTATTGGTTGTTATTGCTGGTCCTGTTTCTTGCCGGCCTGCAGTCCACGCTTTTCGGGCCGGTAAAATACGCCTATCTGCCGCAAAACCTGCAACCGCAGGAGCTTGTCGGCGGCAACGCCCTGGTCGAGTCCGGCACCTATATCGCCGTTATCGCCGGGCTCATCATTGGCGGGCTGGCAGTGGCCAGCAGTGGCGATGACCTGATCGGTTTATGTCTCGTCGGTTTCGCCGCTACAGGCTACCTGGCCAGCCTCAAGGTGCCCGAAACGCGCGCCGTCGACCCCGACTTGAAAATCAACAGAAACCTGTGGCGGGAGACCTGGCATATCGTTGCCTATGCCCGCGAAAAACGCAGCGTGTTCCTGGCGATACTCGGCATATCCTGGTTCTGGACTCTGGGCGCGGCGTTAACCATTCAAATGGCCGGCTTCACCCTGCATACGCTCAATGGCAATGAGGTCATCACCACTCTCTTGCTGGTCATGTTCGCGGTCGGTGTTGGTATCGGTTCATTGTTGTGCGAGTGGCTGTCGGGACATCGCATCGAACCCGGGCTGGTTCCTTTTGGCGCCATTGGTCTCAGCCTCTTTACCGTCGATCTGTACTTCGCACAACCGACCCTGCATCCCGAGGCAGTCAGCACAGTCATGGGATTCGTGCTGCGCGAAGGCAGCAACAGGCTTATTTTTGACGTTGTAATGATTGGCGTTTTTGCCGGATTTTACAGCGTGCCGCTGTATGCAATGGTGCAGGACCGCAGCGAACGCAAACACCTGTCGAGGATCATTGCCGCCAACAATATCATTAACGCCATATTCATGGTGGTCGGCGCCGTTTTTTGTTTCCTGGTGCTCGCGGCAGGATTCAGCATTCCGCAACTGTTCGTCATGCTGGCGATCATCAATGCCGGCGTGGGCATCTATATCGTGCTGCTCGCGCCCGAATTCCTGATGCGCTTCATCGTCTGGATCCTGGTCAATCTTCTCTATCGCATCGATGTCAGGGGTCTCGACAAGATTCCGGAAAAAGGGCCGGCAATCCTCGTCTGCAACCATGTCAGCTTTGTGGATGCACTGGTTATCGGTGGATCGATTCGCCGTCCGGTGCGCTTCGTCATGTATTACAGGATCTTCCAGGTGCCATTGCTGCGCTTCATTTTCAAAACGGCAAAGGTCATACCGATTGCCTCGGCCCGGGAAGATCCTGAGATACTGCGTGATGCGTTTGACCAGATCGAGCTCGAGTTGCGGCGCGGCAACGTCGTTTGTGTGTTTCCGGAAGGCGCTATCACTCGTGATGGAGAGGTACACCAGTTCAAGCGCGGTATCGAGCAAATGGTCGAGCGCTACCCGGTGCCGGTTATTCCCATGGGGCTCGGTGGTTTGTGGGGCAGCTGGTTCAGCCGGCAGGAAAAAACCGGCGGAACCTATATATTTCCGCGGCGTCTCTGGTCCAGGGTCAGCCTCGATATCGGCGACCCGGTGCTACCGCAGGAAGTTCAGTGCGAGCAACTGCAATTGCTGGTGCGAACATTGCGCGGCGACCGCCGCTAGCCGCTCTTGGTCTGCCAGCTAATCTGCAACATCGAGCTTCTCGCGCCAGCGCCCCAGCAACTCTCCTGGCTCGCCGATCAGCGCAGGCCCCGTCGAAAAACTGAAGATGTATTCCTCAATGGCTGGACTGACGCTACCGCGTTTCAGCAGGATCACGCGGTCGCCATGCGCGTTGCCAATCGCACCCGTCGCCCCGGCAGGATCGCCTGGCGCGTTAGCCGCAAACGCAATTCCTGATCCGCTAAGGTTGCCGGCAGCCAGCAGGGAGCCTGAAGGGACGAATCCGTTCGGCGTCACCGTGGCGCGATGCAACCAGCGCAGGGTCTTCACGACGATGCCCGTCTCCGCCGGACTAAAGCGGAAATCCACAATTTCTTCCGGCAGCTCGACCACCAGCTCACCTTTACTGCCATCCTCAGCATGCAACAGGTGAATGCGATTGGCGGCATCAGCCACGGCAAGATGGTGTCCGCGCGGCGCATACTCGAGGTGATGAATCGCGGCATCGCCCTGCCAGGCGAATGAGATATTCCAGTGCCCGGAGCGATCCTGTTCCGCGACGTGCAGGGTGCCGCTGCGCCCGCCGGTATAGACTCGCTCTTCGCCAATAAAGACAACGTCCGTTAACGCGTCGCCGATCTCGAGTTCCGTGAGGGTTTCGCCATTCGCAACATCCGCGACCCAGACGCGCGAGCCGCTAACAGCCGCCAGCCGCTCGCCACTCGGCGAAAACGACATGTTGATGATTTTGCCGGCCGGCGGCTCAGCGAGATAAGGGCGCGGTTGCCCGGTGGCGACATCCCAGAACCTGACGAAGCCATCCTGCCCCGCCGTCGCAAGCATGCCGCCATCGTGACTGAACGCTAACTTGTCTATTACGCCACGGTGACCCAGGAATCCCAGGTCATCAGTCGCGGGTAACGCCTGGGATTCAGCGGCAAGCCGCTGAAAGTGAACGTGACCGTCAATGTCAGTCAGCGCCAGGTACTCTCCCTGGGGAGACAGGGCCGCCGGCAACCAGCCAGGCGCGACTGCGCTCCTCCCGTCACCGCCTGTGGCCGCGCCATCCAGGCTGCGGCCAGTCTGTCCGTCCCAGATTCGTGCGATGCCGGCTGGCGATACGGAAACCACATGTTGCTCATCCTCAGTGAAGCGAACGAAATCCTCTTCCGTTCCGCTCCGGCCGATATCAACGCTCGGGCCCAGCGAGGCTCCGGTCCCCGTTTCATAGACCCGGTATCCGCGGCGTGCCGAACCCGCTAGCAATCGGTCACCCGATGGAGAGAAAGCGATATTCCAGGCGTCGGTGCCGCGATCATCAAGCACCGCGAATGACGGATTGTCGATCTGCCACATCGAGTATCCATCACCACCATAAACCATTGCCAGGGCCGTGCCGTTAGCCGCGAACCACATGCCGCTTGGCTGCCTGTCGAGGTCAAATTGCGCGAGGAATTGGCCCCCAGGAAGCGCGCCCACGCGCACGGACTGATCGTAATCGGCGATGGCAATACGATCGCCGCCGGCATTCAACGCTACGAGCGCCGGGCGACCGGCAAACTCGAGTGAACCGATCCTGCTCTGTTCCGGCAGCGACCACAGGCCGAGCCGGGTACTTCCCTCCGCGATGTCGACCGTCAACAGGCTCTTGCCATCATCGCTCAGAATGGCATTGGCGCTGCCTTTGCCGACCTGCAGCACAGTGGGCGCACCGCTCTCACGCAGATCCCAAAAGTGAATCTGGTCCTGTGCCGAGGTAAGCAGGGTCGCGCCGTCGTCGATCACGCCCAGGATAGACTCGTTGAGCGCTGCCATGACGGAACCGAGGGCTTCGGCAGCCTCGAGATCCCAGACTCGGGAATAGTCACTTCTGCTGTGGCGTGCGACCGCATACCTGCCATTCGGGCTGATCCAGATATCATCGCTTACCTGGGGCCTTGCGTCCGCAATGTCCATGCCCCGATCAAACTCCTCAACCTGGACTTCGGAATTGAGGCTCAGGTTCCATGCCATCAGTTGTCCGCCAACGCCAGGTTTTTCATCCCTGATACTGAGACTCCAGGTGCCAGGAATCTGTTCGCCGACGAGATCGGCGAGTTCTCGCGGCTCAAAGCGCACGACGTCATTAGCGGACGACGCGGATACGTTGAAATCGAGCTCCAGGGTACGCCCGGACGGGGCGATCAACCTGAGGCGCAAATCGTCAACCCGCGAATGGCTGACGTTGACAGACAGGCCAATACGCGACACACGACCGGTTTTTTCGACAACGACCCGCCGTAACAATGGAGTCACTTCCAGGGCCGTAATTTGCCAGGGTTCTCTTGGCACGAAAGCACCGCCGGAATTGCGTAACTGGGTTACGCCTGCGCCATTGAAGTAACTCACGGTACCCGTCTTGCCCAGTACGACCCGGTTGAACGGCTCCCGGGGAACATGCGACGCGAGCAGTCGAACGTAATCGTCTCCGACAAGGTCTGCGGCAATACGCCTTCTCACTACGGTAGGCTTGATCAGCGACTCCAATGCAGCAAGCAATGCCGCATCGCGATTTTCTGCGCGCTTTTCCTGCTGCACGACGCGACCCCAATATTCTGCCTGCAGCTGTCGGCCAAGCTCGTCTGTGCCTGCAAAGGCATTGGCATAAGCCGCCACCGCCTCGATCTCCCCGCGGTTAGCCGCAACCAAAGCCTTCGCTTCAAGATAGTTGGCAAACAGTCGATCCGACGTATCCCCGTGTCCCGGGAAGGACTGCAAGACCCTGTGTGCGCGCGCTGCGGCGTCCAGTTCGGTCGACGTCAACGACAGTTCTGCC
>DATCZF010000098.1:0-9348 GCA_036526055.1 Woeseiaceae bacterium | reverse complement strand
GACGAGCTAGACGAGGACGAGGATGAAGACGACCTCGACGACCTGGACGATGACGAAGACGAGGACGACGATGAAGACCTCGATGACCTCGACGATGACGAAGACGAAGACGAGGACGACGAGGAAGAGGACGAAGATCTCGACGACCTGGACGAGGAAGAGGACGAAGATCTCGACGACCTGGACGAGGAAGAGGACGAAGACGAGGACGAGGACGAAGACGACCTGGACGATGACGAAGACGACCTGGACGAGGACGACGAGGAGGACGAGGATGAAGACGACCTCGACGATGACGAGGATGACGAGGAGCTAGAAGAGGACGACGACGACCTCGACGATGACGACGAGGAGCCAGACGAGGACGATGATCTCGACGACGACGAGGAGCCAGACGAGGACGACGATTCCGAGGATGACGAGCCGGACAGCAAATCAGCGCAGGCAGACCCGGAGCCCCGCTACGATGACAACTCGCCATTGCCGGAAGGCGCAGACGACTTCGTCCGAGTTTCACCTGTAACGACCCGGGTGCCGGAGCAGGTTCCGCCTGCAGATATCCACGATCCCATGACCGCTGCAGACCTCGATCTCGGCGATGCCGAAGAGTGGGAAGACCTGCTGGGCGAGGTCGAAGACTATATCGCTGCCGAGGAAGCGGCGATGCAGCCGGTGGATGAAGAAAATGGGGCGAAGACTGCGCAGCAAGCGCAAGAGGACGAAGACAGCGACAAGCGCTGGAGCGTCGAGGACGCCCCGATGGTCGAATCCATCGTCATGGAGGGAGACTCCCTGACGAACGAGCAGATGGAAGTTTCCGTCGACGAACTCGAGGAGCGCGTAGCGCAGCTGAGCGCCCGTGCGAAAACACCAAAACCCGCAAAATGGCGATCGCTGGGCCTCTCCATCCTGGTCATTTTCACGGCGCTCACGCTGTCAGGCCAGGTAATTCACAGTCAGCGCGAAACCCTGGCGACACTGCCCTACTTTCCTCAAACGCTGGGAAAGATTTACCGTTTTTTTGATTACCCGGTCGTACCCGACTGGAACGTTCGTGGCTGGCAGTTTGAGGTTACCGAGGGCAGCACCGATGCCAGCGACCAGGTGCTGACCATAGCGTCCAGCTTGAGCAACCAGGCGACGACCGGACTGCCCTACCCCCTGATCCAGGTAGCACTGACCGACCGATTCGACAAGATCATCGATACGCGAGTCGTGGGCCCGCGCGAATACCTGGACAATCCCGCCAATCTCAGCGGCGGTGTCGGCGCCGGGCAGCAGTTCGTCGCTGCCTTTGATATTCCCGCGGTAGGCAACGACGCGACAGGCTTCAAACTCAATATCTGCTATCCGGCCGCCAACGGGCAAATGCGTTGCGCCAGCGGCGACTTTTTGCACTAGACCGCCGCATCGACGTTACAATTGCGCCTTTGCCGGCAAATCCGGCTTTTTTCGTCCGGCCTTCCCTTATGCAGATTGGTCCCTACAAACTGAGCAGTCCGTTTTTGCTGGCCCCGATGGCGGGCATCACCGATGCGCCGTTCAGAAAGCTGTGCAGAAGATTCGGCGCCGGCATGACGACGTCGGAAATGACCACTGCCGATGTGCGCTTGTGGCATACCAGCAAATCCAGGCTGCGGCTGGACATCACGGAAGACGAGGAGCCGCGTGCCGTGCAGATCGCGGGCTCGGAGCCGGCGCAAATGGCGGACGCCGCCAGGCAGTGCGTGGACCTGGGCGCGCAGATCATCGACATCAACATGGGGTGCCCCGCGAAAAAAGTCTGTAACAAGGCGGCGGGATCCGCGTTGTTGCGAGACGAATCCCTGGTCGCCAGTATCCTGAACGCCGTCGTCAACGCGGTTGCTGTGCCGGTCACGCTGAAAATTCGTACTGGCTGGAGTCCCGAGCACAAAAATGCCGTCACGATTGCGCGAATTGCAGAACAGGAGGGTATTCAGTCGCTTGCCGTTCATGGCCGAACCCGCCATTGCCGTTTTAAGGGCCAGGCCGAATACGCCACGATTGCGCAAATCAAGCGAGCGATCACTATTCCGGTGATCGCTAACGGCGATATCACAACAGCGGAGAAGTCGCTTGAAGTTTTGCGCGTAACTGGGGCTGACGGCTTGATGATCGGTCGTGCCGCGCAGGGGCGCCCGTGGCTATTCCGTGAACTCAACTGGCACTTCAAAACCGGACAAAAATCGCCGCCGCTGGCATTCAATGAATGCCGTGATATCATGCTCGACCACCTTGCCGAATTGCATCGTTTCTACGGAGAAACACGTGGCGTCAAGGTGGCTCGCAAGCACCTGACCTGGTACTGCAGAAACCTGCCGAACTCGGCTGATTTTCGTGACCAGGTGGTGCGTGCACAGACTGCTTCGAATCAGATCGCGCTGGTAGAAGAGTTCTTCCTCGCACTCGAACGAGACGCGGACGAGGCAGCTTGAAAATTAAAATCATAAGCAGAACAGACAATCGCAGGGTCTGAACAAAGGGATAGTCGAAAGTGACGAAGAGCAAGAAGAGCGCCGGTAACGGAGCATTGGCTAATAGCAAGCCCTTGCGCACCCATACCGAAGAGGCATTAGAAACTTATTTTGCGAGCCTGAACGGGACCCGGCCAGGGGACCTGTATGAGCTCGTCCTCGGCGAAGTGGAACAGCCGCTGTTCAAGGCGGTGATGGACTATACCGATGGCAACCAGAGCCAGGCCGCCTGCATCCTCGGTATCAATCGCGGTACGCTGCGCAAAAAACTCAAGACCTATTCACTGATTCGTTAACTCGCTACGCGCTACAGCGGCGGAGGCAGAGCATGACAACGGTACGCCGGGCGCTGATCAGCGTTTCTGACAAGCGCGGAATTATTGAATTTGCTCAAGGACTTAGCGCCCTGGGCGTCGAAATCCTCTCCACCGGCGGCACCTGTCGCCAACTGCGCGATGCCGGCATAGCCGCGGTCGAAGTATCAGAGAAAACCGGCTTTCCGGAAATCATGGACGGTCGCGTCAAGACCCTGCATCCGCGCATTCATGGCGGGCTTCTCGGTCGCCGCGGACAGGACGAAGCTGTCATGGCGAAACATGGTATCGAGCCCATCGACCTTCTCGCCGTCAACCTGTATCCCTTCGAAGCGACAATCGCGAACCCCGATGCGACGCTTGAAGACGCCATCGAAAACATCGACATAGGCGGGCCTGCCATGATTCGGGCAGCCTCGAAAAATCACGAGAGCGTAACTGTCGTGGTCGATCCGGCCGATTACGACAACGTGCTGGAAAAACTCCGCCAGGGTGAACTCGAGGTTGCTGACCGGCGCCGTCTGGCCGCAAAAGCCTATGCGCATACGGCGGCTTACGACACGGCAATCACCAATTACCTGTCGCAGGCGCTCGGTGACGATTTGTTGCGGGATCAGTTCCTGTACGCAGCCAGGCGCAGCGAGAAATTGCGCTACGGCGAAAACCCCCACCAGCAGGCCAGTTTTTATCGGGACGCGGGCGCAGTTCACGGCACGCTGGCGGCCGCTCGACAGATCCAGGGCAAGGAACTGTCCTACAACAACATTGCGGACAGCGACGCGGCACTGGAATGCGTCAAACAGTTTCTCGAACCGGCATGCGTTATCGTCAAACATGCCAACCCCTGCGGCGTCGCAGTCGACAAAGACTGCCTGGCGGCTTACGAGCGCGCATTTACAACCGATCCGACCTCCGCATTCGGCGGCATCATCGCGTTCAATCGGCCGCTGACTGCGAACATGGCGAGTGCAATCCTCGACAAGCAGTTCGTCGAGGTCATCATCGCCCCGCTGGTGGAGCAATCCGCATTACCGCTGCTCGCTGAAAAGAAAAACGTACGGGTGCTCGAAACGGGTGAATGGCAGTCGCAAGGCGTCCAGGGCATGGATTTCAAGAAAGTCTCCGGCGGACTGCTCGTGCAGACCAGTGACGTCGGCAAAATCGAGCAGGACGATTTAAGGATCGTCACCAGCACGGCACCAACAGCGGCACAGATCGCGGACATGCTGTTTGCCTGGAAAGTCACGAAATTCGTCAAATCCAACGCGATCGTCTTTTGCAAGGACGGCATGACTGTCGGCGTGGGCGCTGGCCAGATGAGCCGCGTTTACAGCACGCGCATCGCCGCCATCAAGGCGCGCGACGAGAATCTGACCGTGCGTGGTGCCGTGATGGCATCGGATGCCTTCTTTCCGTTTCGTGATGGTATCGATGCGGCGGCCGAGGAAGGGGCGGCAGCCATCATTCAGCCCGGCGGGTCGATTCGAGATGACGAAGTCATCGCTGCGGCAGATGAACATGGTATCGCCATGGTGTTCACCGGTATGCGGCATTTCCGGCATTAATTCGGTTGGCACAGATGAAGGTACTGGTAATCGGCAACGGCGGCAGGGAGCATGCCCTGGCCTGGAAATGCGCCCAGTCCGATCAGGTCAGCGCAGTCCTGGTTGCTCCCGGTAACGCAGGAACTGCCCTGGAGCCAGGCGTGCAGAACGTTGCCGTCGCCGCGGACGACATTGAGGGCCTCATTGCCCTGGCGAAAAGCGCGGACATTGGACTGACCATCGTCGGACCGGAAGCGCCGCTGGTCGCCGGTGTTGTCGACGCATTCAATGCAGAGGGCCTGGCGTGCTTCGGGCCCTGCGCTGCAGCCGCCCAACTCGAAGGATCGAAGGCCTTTACCAAGGCATTTCTGCAGCGCCATGCAATCCCGACCGCAGCCTACGCGAGCTTTACGGTGCTCGACGAGGCCCTTGCCTATATTCAAAAGGTCGGCGCGCCGATCGTCGTCAAAGCGGACGGGCTTGCCGCAGGCAAGGGCGTCATCATTGCGCGTACCGTTGCGGAGGCCGAAGCCGCTGCCCGCGACATGCTGGCTGAAAATCGCTTTGGCGATGCGGGTGCCTGCATCGTGGTCGAGGAATTTCTCGAAGGCGAAGAAGCCAGTTTCATCGTCGTTACCGACGGCCACAATGTCGTCCCGATGGCGACCTCGCAGGACCATAAGGCGCGCGACGATGGCGACACCGGCCCCAACACGGGCGGCATGGGAGCCTATTCTCCCGCACCTGTCGTTACTCCCGACATGGAGCGACGAATCATGGACACGGTCATTGGCCCGACCATTCGAGGGTTGCAGCAAGACGGCATTCCCTACCTCGGCTTTCTCTACGCCGGGCTGATGATTACGGCAGACGGCACACCGAAGGTTCTCGAATTCAATTGTCGCTTTGGCGACCCCGAAACCCAGCCAATCATGATGCGGCTGCAATCAGACCTGGCGGCCCTGTGCCTTGCAACCATCAACGGCGAGCTCGGTCACCAGGAAATCGGTTGGGATGAGCGTTGCGCGCTGGGCGTCGTCATGGCCGCCGGCGGATACCCGGAACGCTACGATAAAGGCAAGGTCATCAGCGGCCTGCCCGAAGTGGCCGGCGAAGACGTCAAGGTATTTCATGCCGGAACGGCGTTGTCTAACGGCGAGGTCGTCACCAGCGGCGGCCGGGTGCTGTGCGTCGTGGGGCTGGGTCATACCGTGGCCGAGGCGCAAAAGACGGCTTACGAACAGGCCGCAAAAATCCAGTGGGACGGTGCTTTTTATCGCAGTGACATTGGCTACCGGGCGCTCGCCAGGGAGCACGGCTAACTGCTATCTTCTGCCGTTAAAGGTGACTGGCCTGCAACGACCGGGAGCCGGCAGCCCAGACGAGGAACCCGATGCTTACTACCGCCCAGGCCGCACAGGCCATCGCGAACAATCTCACACCGTTAGGTGCTGAAAGCGTCACTCTCTCCGCGGCCAGCGGTCGCGTACTCCGGCAGCAAGCGGTCGCGGAGCGCGATCAGCCGCCGTTTGATCGCGTCATGATGGACGGCATTGCCATCGACCATGCCACCTTCGCGGCAGGCTGCCGCCGTTTTCGTCTTGCCGCATCGCAGGCCGCTGGTGATGCGGTCGCCACGATCGAGCACGCAGAAGACTGCATCGAAATCATGACGGGCGCCGTTTTGCCGCGCGGCGCCAATTGCATCATTCCGGTAGAAAAAATTTCGGTTGACGAAGGTTTTGCGTCAATAGAGACCGGTTACGAGGCCCGCAAACAACAATTCATTCACCCGCAAGGCTCGGATTACACGCGTGGCACCGTGGTCCTTCATCCCGGCATTCGCATACGACCAACGGATGTCGCCGTACTCGCCTCATGCGGGCTGGCAACCGTGAATGTGTCCACGCAACCGAGCATCCGCATCATCTCCACGGGCAATGAACTCGTTGCCGCCGGCCAGCCCATCGAAGATCACCAGGTCCGCCTGTCGAATGGCCCGGCACTGAGCGCGATGCTTGAGCAACACGGATTTACGGATTGCCGCGATGATCACTTGCCTGACGAGATCACCGTTTTACAGGATCGACTTGCCATGCATCTCGCTGAATCGGACATTCTCGTGCTAAGCGGGGGCGTCTCGATGGGTAAAGCGGATTTTGTTCCTCAAGTGCTTCGCGATCTGGGAGTACGGCAGGTCTTTCACAGAATCAGTCAGCGTCCCGGCAAACCGATGTGGTACGGCGTGGGCAAACAGGGTCAGTCGATCTTCGCACTTCCCGGGAACCCGGTTTCAAGCCTGGTGTGCTGCCGACACTACGTCGTGCCTGCCCTGCAGATCGCGAGCGGTATGAAAGAACAAAGGTGCCAGATCGCTATCCTGGCCGAGGATGTGCATTTTTCACCAGATTTGACGTGCTTTTTGCCAGTCAGGCTGGAGTTCGTGGCGTCAGGCCAACTGCGAGCGATTCCTGTTCCCACGAATACTTCAGGCGACTTCGCTTCCCTCGCAGGGACAGACGGCTACGTGGAACTTGCCCTGGAGCAGGAATTCTTTGCCAGTGGCACGGCTGTACCTTTCCGGGCCTGGTGATCGAAAAACCACAGATTTGCAGCCAAATTGTTGCTTTGCGCGCAAATCCATTATGATTAGGGGGTCGCCGTGTGCTGTGCAGCACCGGCAACTTCACGATCGATGGGCCGAAAAATGGTCTATACGTAAAACAGGGGGTGTTTGATAGCAGACACGCTGGACAGCTACCCGAGAACAAGGGTGAAGTTTATAAAAGCACAACCAGCGGGCATGTCTTTCCAAAATAATAAAATCGAGGATCACGCCATGCTTCATTTCAAATTCACCGGAAACCTTCTCCGCTGGCTGGCCGCAGGAAGCGCCTTAGCCATGCTCGGGCTCAGCAGCTCGGCAATCGCTCAGGATGATGGCGACGAAGTTATTGAAGAGATCGTAGTCACGGGCTCCTACATCAAGGGAGCAAGCACCACAGGCGCTCTGCCTGTCACAGTAGTCAACCGCTCGGAACTGGAAGCGCTCGGTGCGCCCACCACGACCGATGTTGTCAACAACATGGTCATCAACTCAGGCTCGGAAAACCGTTCCAATGCGCTGGGTAACCAGAACCGAAACACGGGTACTGCAAATATCAACTTACGCGGATTAGGGTTGGACAAGACCCTGGTCCTGTTCAACGGCAAACGCCAGACGATCCATTCGACCTCAGCTGGTGAAGGCAATTCATTTGTCGACATCAACATGCTGCCAGGCATTGCCATCGAACGCATCGAAATCCTGAAAGACGGCGCTGCCGCGACCTATGGTTCGGATGCGGTCGCCGGCGTAGCCAACATGATTACCAGGACGACATTCGAGGGCCTCGAGATGTCGACCAGCTATCGCGCCAGGACCGATTCGCCGAGTGCGGCGTCCTGGGATATCAGCGGTATCTGGGGCTGGGCCGATGATGACAGCAACCTGGTCATCGCTGCCGCCTACAGTGGCGTCGACCAGTTGGTTGGCAACGAAGTCGACTGGACAACCGGGCAGCTGGATGCCAATCGCGGCGTTTCGTCGCTGGCAGGCCCGGGTGCGCTGATCCTGACGCCAGATGTAACTGACGGCGCGCAGCTCGCTGCTCTTTTCGGCTACATCGGATCGTGGGGGGAATTAGCGTCCGTTATTTATAACACGGACCCCAATAATCTTGGGTTTATCAACCGTGGCTATCCCATGATTGACCCTGGCTGTGAGGCAAATGGCGGCCTTCGGTTTAACGTAGCGGGAACAACGCCAGAACTCTTCCCAGTTGACGCGCTCAACAATGTCTACGGGCGCTGTGGTTACAGCTTCGTTGAGCACTACAACCTCCAGGATGACCAGAAGAAGACCAATGTCTGGCTTACCTACAGAAGGGATCTCGGCGATGACATGGAGTTTTATGGCGAGATGGGCTACTACGGCAATGACGTCGACAATATTCGTAATTCGCCGTCCTTCCCGGTGCTGCGTTTCGAAACGATTCCCGCGGAGAACCCGGGCAACTGGATGGGTATAGACGGCATCTATCTCGGCCGGCCGTTTGGGCAGAACTACCCGTCGATGCCGTCCTGGCGTCATTACAAGAACTGGCGCTTCGTCGGCGGACTGCGTGGCGATACGACTGGCGGCTGGGGCTATGACGCCTCCGTCAGTTTCAGCAGCAGCAATGTCAAGGAGTCTTCACCGACGGTACTGCAGCAGGAATTCTCGGACGCGCTTGACGGACTGGGCGGTCCCAACTGCAACACTGCCACCGGTACCCCGGGCGTGGGCGATTGCATGTGGTTCAACCCGTTCAGCACGCGCTGGTCATCGATCCCGAATGATCCCGCCGTTGAACAGCACATGCGCAGTTCCAACGACCACGACATGACGGCCGACCTGATGGTTTTCGACCTGGTCCTTACCCGCGACTTGTGGGAAACGGACAACGGCACGGTCCAGAGCGCATTCGGCCTTCAGTATCGCAATGAATCTCTCGACTCCAAACGCAATCTCGAAGCGACGATTCCGGATACCTTTATCTTCGTCGGCGGCGGCGCCGAGTTTGACGAGTCGCAGGATGTATTCGCGATATTTGGTGAGCTGGCTGTTCCACTGGCGGATAACATCGAAGCGCAGCTGGCGCTGCGTTACGAAGATTACGGCGACCAGGTTGGAGACACGATAGACCCGAAGATCGCCCTGCTGTGGAACGCCAACGATCAGGTGGCACTACGCGCCTCAGCAAGCACAACCTTCCGCGCACCGTCATTGCACCAGCGCTTCAATCGTGAGACGGCCCTGCTGCCCCTGGTGGATGTACCGAAGGGTGGTGGTACGCCATCGACCGGATACAAAGGCGCCGAGGCAACCGGTAACCCCAACCTGGAGCCGGAGTCCGCAACGACCTTCAACATCGGCCTGGTGCTGACGCCCAGCGAGGCATTCAATCTCACCAT
>DATCZF010000097.1:0-13435 GCA_036526055.1 Woeseiaceae bacterium | reverse complement strand
CGTGCCTACCTGGTTGATGATCGTGTCGATTGCGACAGCGGTTTTGCCCGTCT
The DNA here is from genome assembly GCA_036526055.1 of Woeseiaceae bacterium. Lineage (GTDB taxonomy): Bacteria > Pseudomonadota > Gammaproteobacteria > Steroidobacterales > Woeseiaceae > JAHEFE01. The sequence continues at coordinate 13,382 of DATCZF010000097.1, read as the reverse complement.
GGCGGTCGCCGATGATCAGCTCGCGCTGGCCGCGGCCGATCGGCACCATCGAGTCGATCGCCTTAAGGCCGGTCTGTACCGGCTGCGATACCGATTTGCGCGAAATGACACCCGGCGCAACTTTTTCGATCGGCGAAGACAGGGTGGCCTCGATCGGTCCCTTGCCGTCGATGGGGTTGCCCAGCGCATCGACAACGCGGCCGAGCAGCGCTTCGCCCACCGGCACCTCGAGGATGCGGCCGGTCGTCTTGACCGTATCGCCTTCCGAAATGTGCTTGTATTCACCAAGGACCACCGCGCCGACCGAATCCTGCTCGAGGTTCAGTGCCATGCCGAAGGTGCTGCCCGGAAATTCCAGCATTTCACCGTAACGCGCGTCGGCCAGGCCGTGAATGCGGACGATGCCGTCAGTCACCGCGATAACGGTACCGACATCACGCGCTTCGGCGCTGGACTCGAATTTCTGGATACGCTCTTTAATCAGCTGGCTGATTTCAGAAGCTTTGAGTGACATTTTGCTTTCCTCTTTAAGCGATCAGTGCGCTGGTCAGGCCCTCGAGCCTGGCGCGCAGTGATCCATCAATTACAACGTCGCCGGCGCTGATCACAGCACCGCCAATGAGGTTCTCGTCCACTTCGGTCTGGAGGCGAACGTCCCGGCCGAGACGTTTCTTCAGTGCCTCGGTTATTTCTTTTGTCTGGCTATCATTCAGCGGCACTGCCGACGTCACGGTGACATCCACCGTGTTCTCGACATCGGCTTTCCGCGCCTCGAAATGCTGGCTGATTTCCGGCAGCACCTTGACGCGATCGTTCTCGATGAGCAGCCGCAAAAAATTCAGCCCATGCTCGTCGCCGCCGCCCAGCAATGACCCGGCGTCGCCCGTTGCCGCGAACAGGCCGGTCAGCAATTCGAGCCGCTGCTGGTCCGTCAGCGCAGGCCGGCTCAGGAAGCTGTTTACCTGGCCGTCCGCCATGATCGGGCGGGCGAGGGCCAGCGCTTCTGACCAGGCGCCAAGCTCACCCGACTCCTGCGCATAACTGAAGATCGCGTCAGCGTAGGGTCGGGCAATGGTGTTGTTGTCAGCCATGGCTTACTTACAGCTCCGCAGAAAGTTTGCTCAGGATTTCCTCGTGCGCCCTGGCATCGATTTCGCGACGCAGGATCTTCTCCGCGCTCGCGACCGCAATGGCGGATACCTGGCCGCGCAACTCTTCACGTGCGCGGTTGGTTTCCTGCTCAAGCTCGGCGCGGGCCGCAGCCAGCTGCCGCTCGCGCTCCCTGACGCCGTCCGCTTTACCCTCGGCAACGATCTCGTTGGCACGGGCATGGGCCTGGTCAAGGATGCCGCTCGCCTGCTGACGGGCTTCCTGAATGATCTCTTCAGCCTTCGCTTCGGCTTTTTCGAGGCTGTGCTGGCCGCGCTCGGCGGCAGCCAGGCCATCCGCGATCTGCGTCTGGCGCTCCTCGATGGCCTGCATAACCGGCGGCCAGATGAACTTCATGCAGAACCAGACGAACACAAGCATTGCGATCGACTGACCGATGAGAGTCATATTAATGTCCACAGGACACTCCTAAATAATTCCGTTGTTAACGACCGCTGTGCGGCGTTTTCAATTAACCGGCGAGTGCAGCTTGCAGCTGGCCAATGAACGGGTTGGCAAACGCGAAGTAAAGCGCGATACCGACGCCGATCATCGCTACAGCGTCGAGCAGTGCGACAACCAGGAACATCTTGGTCTGCAACATCGGTGCCAGCTCAGGCTGCCGCGCAGCGCCCTCGAGGAAGCGGCCGCCCAGGAGGCCCATGCCGACGCCTACACCCAGTGCGCCAAGGCCGATAAGAAGTGCGACGGCAATCGCGGTAAAGCCAATAACAGTTTCCATCAGTTTCTCCTGTAAAGGATCAAGTCAATCAAAAAGATAATCAGTGTTTTTCCGATGCCAGGCTTAGATAAACTATGGTCAGCATCATGAATATAAAGGCCTGCAACGTCACAATCAGCACGTGGAAAACAGCCCACGCGAAGTGCAGCGGCAGCTGCGCCAGGCCGAGTAACGCAATCAGGATGAAAATAAGTTCGCCGGCAAACATGTTGCCGAAGAGTCGCAGCGACAGAGACAGCGGTTTCGCCAGCAGCGCCACGCTCTCGAGAATGAAGTTGAAGGCGATGATGAACGGCGCCGCGATTATGCCGAGGCCGCGGGTCGGCGGTGCGATCGGATGCAGTGTCAGCTCAGCGATGAAGCCGCTGACGCCCTTGTTCTTGATCGTGTAAAAAACAATCAGGAAGAATACCGAAATGGACATGCCGAACGTGATGTTCACGTCCGTGGTCGGCACGACCTTGAGGTAGGGTACGCCCACCGCACCGGCCAGCATTGGCAACCAGTCGACGGGAATCAGGTCCATCAGGTTCATGAGGAATACCCACATGAAGATGGTCAGGCCCAGCGGCGCGATCAGGCTGCTTTTGCCGTGAAACGTGTCCTTGACGGACGAGTCGACAAACTCGACCACCAGCTCTACGAAAGCCTGCAGCTTACCCGGCTTGTCGGAGGAGACTTTCTTCGCAACCTTGCGGAACAGCAGGACGAAGAGCAGGCCAAGCAGCACGGAAAAGAACATCGAGTCTACGTTCAGCGCCACCGGGTTGCCGGCGCAATGATTCCATATCCACTCGCCGTCGGCCCGACAAACCTGCAGGTTTTGCAGGTGATGCTGTATGTAGTCGCCACTCCCGTGGGCCGCGTCGGCTGCTGCTGCTGTGCTCGCCATTATTCTTTACTCGTTTTCGCTTTGTCTGTCTGCCCGCCATCCCTCATCAGGAAGCCGGCGAAAGTCACCAGTTGTGCTGCGATGAAGCCGGCAAACAGCGCCGCGGCCGATAACGGCCTCACCATCACAAACACCGCGCCAAACAGGATTACTGTCAGCGCAACCTTGCCAAGTTCTCCCAGGTAGGCTGCCCGGAGCAGGCCGCCTGCACCTGCATCCCGCCTCGGCAATACCAGCCTTAGCCCCAGGAAAGCGTTCGGAATCACGCAGATCAGGGCGCCCAGCAGCGCCGAATAGCCGGCCGCGCGTCCATACATGCCCCAGAGGAAGCCCGCGAGAACCACGCCGAGCCCCAGCTGTGCAAGCAATATTTTACCAATCAAGCTGCCGGGCGAAGCGGTCGGTTCTTGACCTGCCTGTTCCTGCATTCGCTGGCTTGCCTCCGGCAACAAAAACGCCACTTCCATCGGCTGACCGGCGGTCTGTGGCGTTATGAAAATATTCTTTCAAAGCGGGCCTGTGTTTAGCCCGCGCATTATAGAGGGGCGAACCATGCAAGGCAACACAAAAACCGCCCGTTACTAGCGGTTTTTGCGGCTTTTTTTCGCTTTTTGGCGACGCTGGTGCGAAGCGCCGCCCGGCTACTTGATGTGGCCGAGAATACCGTCGAGCTCGTCGTTGCTGTTATAGCTGATAATGAGCTTGCCCGAGCCCTTTTTGCTGTGCTGAATGCTCACCCGCGCACCGAGCCTGTCGGTGAGCTTTTGCTCCAGCCGCCGAATGTCCGCGCTCGGCTCGGCCCTGGCGGCAGTGCCTGTTTTTCCGCCACCGCCTAGCAGCCGTTTGACAAGGCGCTCCGTCTCCCGCACCGACAGCTGGCGCTTGACCACCTCGCGAGCCGCCCCGGCCTGCTCGCTCGCCTTGCTCAGCGCGAGCAGCGCGCGTGCATGGCCCATTTCGAGCTGCCTGGTTTCCAGCATTTCCCGTACCTTGTCGGTCAGTTCCAGCAGGCGCAGCAGGTTGGTCACGGCGGCGCGCGATCTGCCGACGGCGTCCGCCGCCTCCTGGTGCGTGATGTCGAATTCTTCGATCAGCCGCTGCAGCGCACGCGCCTCCTCGATCGGGTTGAGGTTTTCGCGCTGAATGTTCTCGATCAGCGACATCGCAATCGCCGCCTGGTCGGCAACATTGCGAATGATCGCCGGCACCTCTGCCAGGCCGGCAATCTGCGCCGCCCGCCAGCGTCTTTCACCGGCGATAATCTCGTAATGGGGTTCGGCGCCTTTGCCGGGCAGCGCCCTGACGACGATCGGCTGCACGACGCCCTGTGCCTTGATTGAATCGGCCAGTTCCTGCAACGACTCCGGGCGCATATCCAGGCGTGGCTGGTAAGCGCCACGCTGCAGCAGCTCGACCGGTATGTTGCGCAGCGTCTCGCCGCCCGATCCGGGTGCGGCGTCCTGGTCGTCAGCCTCGGCCGATGACGATTTGCTCAGCAATGCCTCGAGGCCTCGACCCAGTCTTTTCTTTTTCCCCGTCATTTGATTTGCCAGCCCCGGTTTCTGCGCTCTCGGTAATGTTCTCAGCCGGCGCGATCGCCAGCCAACTGCATTTTGCCTGTTCGTGCGTCTTCCCGCCGCAGTATTTCCCCGGCGAGGGCCAGGTAAGCGACGGCACCGCGCGACGCACGGTCGTGAAACAGCACCGGCAGCCCGAAGCTCGGCGCCTCGGCCAGCGTCACGTTACGCGGAATAATGGTACGGAAAACCTTGTCGCCAAAATGCTCGACGAGCTGTTGCGACACCTCGTTAGCCAGGTTGATGCGCGGATCGTACATGGTGCGCAGCAAGCCAAAGACCTCCAGCCGCGGATTGACCGTGCTGCGCACCTGCTCGACCGTGTTGAGTAGCGCGCTGAGCCCCTCCAGTGAGTAGTACTCGCACTGCATCGGTATCAGCACGCCATCGGCCGCGGTCAGCGCATTGACCGTCAGCATGTTGATGGACGGCGGGCAGTCGATCAGGATGAAATCGTACAGGCCCTGCACGGGCTCGAGCGCATGCCGCAGCCGCAGCTCCCGGCCGATCTCCTGCAGCAGCCGGACTTCGGCCAGGGTAAGGTCCTCGTTGCCCGGCAGCAGGGCAAAACCGCCAACCGGCGCCGTAACGATTGCGTCGGCAGCCGTCTCATCGCCGAGCAGCACATCGCAGGAAGAGCGCTCGAGCTCCATCTTGTCCACGCCGCAGCCCATCGTGGCGTTGCCCTGGGGATCGAGGTCAATCAGCAGGACACGGCGGTGCGTCGCCGCCAGCGAGGCAGCGAGGTTGACGCAGGTCGTCGTTTTTCCGACCCCGCCTTTCTGATTGGCTACGGCAATAATTCGTGTCATTACTCAGTCCGTCTTTTGAGGATAACAACATGGCGCTCACGTTGCTCCAGGCCCGGTACGTCAAGCGGGTCGACGGTATACGACCAGCCCTGCGGTACCCCGGCCAGCTCCTCGTGCGGGAAGCGCCCCTTCAGCGCCAGCATGATACCGGCTTCATCGACCAGGTGCCCCGCCCAGTCGATGAGCTGCGGTATTGTAGCGACCGCGCGTGCGATCACGGTAGCAAAACCCTGCTCCGCGACATAGCTCTCTGCGCGTGACTGCACCGCTGCGACGTTATCGAGGCCGAGCTGCCCGACCACATGCTGAATAAACGCGATCTTGCGCGCGTTGCTGTCAAGCAGCCAGAAGCGGCGTTGCGGCTCGACAATCGCCAGCGGCAGGCCGGGAAAGCCGGCGCCGGTGCCGATATCGAGAATGCGCTCGCCGCGCAGAAAAGGCCTTACAGCGAGGCTGTCGAGCACGTGGCCGGCCACCATCTCCGGCAATTCGCGAATCGCCGTCAGGTTCATTCTTGCGCTCCAGCGGCTCAACTCCTCCAGCAGCCGCGCCTGCCGGTCGGCCTGCTCGCGCGACAGCGGCTGACCGAGCGTTTCGGCACCGGCCAGGATGCTGGCGACAAGTTGCTGGTGATCCATGCTGGGCTGCTCGCGTATCGGCCGCCGGTCGCTGCTGCGCCGGGCTGCCTTCAGGCCACGAGCAGGGCCATGAAATCATCCACGGCCGTCGCGGCGAGTTCGTCGCGGCGCGCGCCCAGCGATTGCAGCTCCTGCCACTGGGCGGCGTTAACTTTCTGGCCAATGCTGCGCTCGAACTTGTTGATCAGCACCGGGATGCCTTCTGCGCGACGCTCGCGGTGTCCGATCGGGAATTCCACCTCGACCCGGTCCGTGCTGCTGCCGTCTTTGAAAAACACCTGCACGGCGTTGCCGATATAGCGCCTCGCGGGGTCGTAGTAACCCTCTGTGAATGATTCGTTCTCGCGCACGTCCATCTTGTCGCGGAGCGCGTCGACGCGAGGATCGGCAGCGACATCGTCTTCGTAGTCGGCCGCGGTCAGGCGACCGAAAATCAACGGAATCGCCGTCATGTACTGAATGCAGTGATCACGGTCGGCGGGGTTGTCCAGCGGTCCGGTCTTGTCGATGATGCGCACGCCCGGCTCCTGCGTTTCGATCACCACGCGGTCGATGTCGTCGAGGCGATCCTTGACGGCCTCGTGCAGGATCATGCCGGCCTCGACCGCGGTCTGCGCATGAAACTCGGCCGGGTAGGAGATCTTGAACAGGACGTTTTCCATCACGTAGCTGCCGTAGGCCTGCGGGAATGAAAACGGCTTGCCCTTGAACAGCACATCGTAAAAACCCCAGGTCTTGGCGCTCAGCGCAGAGGGGTAGCCCATCTCGCCGGTCATCGCAATCAGCGCGTGGCGCACGGCGCGACTGGTTGCGTCTCCTGCCGCCCAGCTCTTGCGCGAACCGGTATTGGGTGCGTGCCGATAGGTGCGCAACGCGCCGCCGTCGATCCATGCGTTCGATACCGCGTTGATCACCTGCTCGCGATTACCGCCGAGCATTTGCGTGACCACGGCGGTCGAGGCAACCCGCACCAAAAGAACGTGGTCAAGGCCAACACGGTTGAAGCTGTTTTCCAGCGCCAGCACGCCCTGGATTTCGTGCGCCTTGATCATCGCGGTCAGCACGTCTTTCATCAGCAGTGGCGGCTTGCCCTCGGCGCGATTCTTGCGGCTGAGGTAATCCGCAACCGCCAGGATCCCGCCCAGGTTATCCGAGGGATGGCCCCATTCGGCGGCGAGCCAGGTGTCATTGAAATCCAGCCAGCGAATCAGGGCGCCGATGTTGAACGCCGCCATGACCGGTTCGAGTTCATAGGAGGTGCCGGGAACGCGTGCGCCGCCGGGCAGCGTCGCGCCGGGCACGACAGGGCCGAGCAGCTTGGTACACGCCGGGTAGTCGAGCGCCTGGAAGCCGCAGGCGAGCGTATCCAGAAGGCAGTAATGGGCCGTCTCATAAGCGAGATCGCTGTCGACCGCATAATCCATGACGTAATCCGCGATATCGGCCAGCACTCGGTCGGGGGCTGCGCGTTTGGCGGAACGAATATCGAAACCGGACATGTTTGCTCCAAGAAAGAAGTATTTGAATTCGTCAGCGACGCCTTGCGGGGCCCTCACCCCGCCGGCCATCATCCATCCTGATCCTGGCCCGGCCCTCCGGGCTTTGTTTCAGCCGCGCTCGTCGATCGGCACGAACGCCTGCAGGCCCGGCCCCGTGTATTCCGCTGCCGGACGTATCAGCTTGTTGTCGGCGCGCTGTTCCATCACGTGGGCCGTCCAGCCGGTGATGCGCGAACAGACGAAGATCGGCGTGAACAGGTAAGTCGGTATGCCCATGAAATGATAGACACTGGCCGCAAAGAAGTCGGCGTTGGCGAACAGCTTCTTTTCATCCCACATCACTTTTTCGATCGCCTCGGAAACTTCGTAGAGCGTCATGTCGCCTTTTTCTTCAGCGAGCGTTTTCGACATGCGCTTGTTTACCGAGTTACGCGGATCCGACACCGTGTACACGCGGTGGCCGAAGCCCATGATCTTTTCCTTGCGGGCAAGCATGTCGCGCACACCCTGCGCCGCCGTCGCGGCGTTGTCGAAGCGCTGTATCAATTCCATGGCCGCTTCGTTGGCGCCGCCATGCAATGGCCCGCGCAATGCGCCGATAGCGCCCGTGATCGCCGAATGCATGTCGGAGAGCGTCGCGGTAATCACGCGCGCGGTGAAGGTGGACGCATTGAACTCGTGTTCCGCGTAAAGGATAAGCGTGGTATCGAGACATTTGCGATGCAACTCGCTCGGCGGCTTGTCGTGCAGCATGTGCAGGAAGTGGCCCGCGACGCTGTCGTCGTCCGTCTCGACGTCGATACGCTTGCCGTCCGTGTGGAAGCGGTGCCAGTACAGCAACATCGAGGGCAGCACGGCCAGCAGGCGGTCTGCGGTTTGCAGCTGGTTGGAAAAATCGCCCTCTGGCTCGACGTTGCCGAGCACCGACACGGCGGTACGCAACACATCCATCGGGTGCGCACTGGCGGGTGTTGCTTCAAGCACGGTCTTCACCGCGTCCGGCAGGCCGCGCATCGTTTTGATTTTTGCGATGTAGGCGTCGAGCTCCTCGCGGTTCGGCAGCTTGCCGTGCATCAGCAGGTAGGCGACTTCCTCAAAGCCCGCGTTGTCCGACAGGTCATAGATATCGTAGCCGCGATACGTCAGTCCGGCGCCTTCCTTGCCAACCGTGCACAGTGCGGTCGATCCGGCAGATACGCCCGCCAGGCCGCCAACTTTTTTAGTCGCTGACATAATTATTCTCCATTCTTAACTTTTCGGGCCGCCCTTTTCCGTCAGCCCCGATTCCGCAAACAGCTCGTCGAGTTTCTGCTCATACTCATGATAGCCGAGCACCTCGTAGAGCTCCTGGCGGGTCTGCATTCTGTCGACGACTGCTTGCTGCGTGCCGTCGTTCCGTAACACCTGGTAGACGTTCTCCGCCGCCCGGGCCATCGCTCGAAAAGCGGATAGCGGGTACAGCGCCAGCCGCACACCGGCCGCGCGCATTTCCTCCAGCGTGAACAGCGGCGTCTTGCCGAACTCGGTCAGGTTGGCGAGCACCGGCACGCCGACCGCGCTCGTGAATTGCTGATATTCCTCGACCGTCGTAAGCGCCTCGGCAAAAATCATGTCGGCCCCGGCCTCGACGTATGCTGCGGCACGGTCCACGGCCGCCTGTTGTCCTTCGACTGCATGCGCATCGGTGCGCGCCATGATGACGAATTTCGCGTCGCTGCGCCCGTCCACGGCCGCCTTGATACGGTCGACCATTTCGCGTGGCTCAACCAGCGCCTTGCCGGGACGATGCCCGCAGCGCTTGACGGCGACCTGGTCTTCGATGTGGCAGCCGGCGGCACCGGCCCGAATCATTTCCCGCACGGTGCGGCCGATCATGAATGCGCTGCCCCAGCCGGTATCGGCATCAACGAGCAACGGCAGGTCGGTAGCGTAGGAAATCCGCCGAATGTCCTCGCAGACATCGTTGAGCGTGGTCATTGCCAGGTCGGGCAAACCAAAAGAGGCATTGGCGACCCCGGCGCCGGACAGGTAGATGGCGCGATAACCCGCGCGCTCCGCGAGCAGCGCGGTCAACGCGTTTATCGTGCCGACGACCTGCAGCGGCCGCTCCTGCTCCACGGCCCGCCACAAGCGGCTGCCCGCGCTGTCTGTTTCTGCCATGCGAAATCTCCACAAATTTTAATCGCCATTAAAATTTGGCGCGGCGGCGATTTTAAACCAGCGCGGAGGCGTTTCCCAAATTTGTTCGGGATTGATCGAAAAGCCGGCCAGCTGCCGAGCTAGCTGATCGTCACGACGGTGCGCCCGGAGACCTTGCCGTCCATGTAATCCTGAAAGGCGTCGGGCAGTTCGTCGAAGCCGATCGTCCGCCGGCCTATTTTATCCCAGTGGCGCGGCTTCAGGTCGGAACCGAGTCGATTCCAGACGGCCAGGCGCAGCTCCCGCGGGGTGTCGACGGAGTTGATGCCAAGCAGGCACACGGCACGCAGGATGAACGGGAAGACAGTCGTATTGAGCGCGAAACCCGCGGCCATGCCGATGCTGGCGATGTTGCCGCCGTACTGCATGGTGCGCGTCAGCCAGGTCAGGACGTCGCCGCCCAGGTTATCGATCGCGCCGGCCCATTGCGCCTTTTCCATCGGCCGCTTGCCAAGATCGATCTCATCGCGCAGCAGCACCTCCCGGGCGCCTATCGATTTCAGGTAGTCAGCCTGCTTCGCCTTGCCCGTCACCGCAACGACCTCGTAGCCGCGCGCATCCAGCATGTCGATGGCCAGGCTGCCGACACCGCCGCTCGCCCCGGTGACGACCACCGGGCCGTGCTCCGGCGCCTGTCCGTTCTGCTCCATGCGATGTATCGCCAGCGCCGCGGTATAGCCGGCAGTGCCGATCAGCATCGCCTGCTTCGCGTCCATTCCCTCGGGAATGGCCACGACGGCATCCGCGGGCACGCGCGCATACTCGGCGTAACCGCCATCGCGCGTTTCACTCAGGCCGCAGCCGTTGACCAGCACCGCCATGCCTGGCGTGACGCGCTCGTCGGTCGAGCTCAGCACCTCGCCGGAGAGATCGATACCACCCACCAGCGGATAGCTGCGCAAAATGCGCCCCGCGCCCGTGGCGGCCAGCGCGTCTTTGTAATTGATCGTCGAATGGCTGACCTTGATGACCACGTCGCCCTCGCTAAGGTCATCGAGGCCGATGTGTTCGAAGCCGGCGCAAATCTTGCCGTCCTTCTGGTCGATGCGAAATGCTTTGAAGTTATCCATTGTTGCTCCTTTGTGGCGCATCGTCAGCCGCTCATTGCCGGTCCAGCCAGACCTCCAGCCCCTGCGTATTGAGGTTGACATCCAAAGACAGGAAGCCGCGCAACGTTTGCCGGTCGTCGTTGCAACCATGGGCAATCGCGCGCTCCACCAGGTAATCATAAAGATCCTCGGCGATCGCCTCGTAGCGGTTGGCCGCATTGGCGTTGCGCCGGGCGATGTCGACGAATCCGTCGATACAGTCATGCATGTCCGCGGCAAGCCGCTCGACGTCGGTGACCTGGCTGTAATGCGTAAGGTAAAGGCGCCGGGGCTGCTGTGCCATGATGCGGTCGACCGCTTTGTGCGCCTCCGGCGGATCGAAGTGCACCGGCGTCGTGGTCGGGAAAATGAACTCGCCCGCGGCGGTGTCGAGCTCGCGATAAGACACGCCAAAACTGTCGCCGGTGAAGACCCCGGCGGATGCCGGGTCGGCCAGGCAGTAATGATGGCGGGCATGGCCCTCCGTGTGAAGGCACTGCAGCGGCCGGCCGGCGAGCTCCAGGATTTCGCCGTCGCTCGCAATGTGCGTGCGCCCCGCCGCTACCGGCAATATCTCGCCGTAGATTTCCCGAAAGCGCGTTTCCCCGTACACCGCCTGCGCGCCGAGGATCAGCTTTGCCGGATCCACCATGTGCGGCTCGCCGCGCGGATGGACCACCAGGGTGGCGTTCGGCAGCGCGTGCATCAGTTGCCCGGCGCCGCCGGCGTGATCGAGGTGCACGTGGGTGACAAACACGTAATCCACATCGCCAACATCGAGGCCCTGTTGCGCCAGCACGTCGAGCAACAGCGGCACGCTGAAGCTCGTGCCGGTATCGACAAAAGCCGCGCGTCCGTTCTCGATCACCAGGTGGCTGGCATCGTGCAGGGGGCGCACGTAGTCGGCGTCGATAGCGGTGATGCCGTGATCGAGCTGCGTCGTTCTCGGCGCCTCGTTGGGCATGCTGTCTCCCGTTTGCTGCCTGGCAGCGCTGGTGGCCGGCTATTCTTCCGCGGTGGTCTGCAGTCCGGGCTGTGCCGCAAAAAACTCCGCCAGCGCGTCGATATCGGCGTCGCTCAGTGGCGCGGCGATACCGGTCATAAACGGATTCGGCCGTTCGCCGCTGCGATATTGTTCGAGCGCGTGCACGATGTACTCGGCATGCTGCCCCGCGATCACCGGATACATCGGTATCTGGCTCACGCCGTTCGCGCCATGGCAGGCCGTGCAGGTAGCCGTTTTTTCCTGACCCGGCTTCGCTATTGGAGCCGCGCTGGCATCCACCGTGTTATAGGTCGAGAAGTACGCGGCGAGATCGGCCATGTCCTGATTCGACAGGGTCTGCGCCTGGGCGCCCATCGTGCCGTGTTTGCGCTCGCCGGACTGGTAAGTCTTGAGCGCGGCGACGATATAGTCGGCGTGCTGCCCGCCAAGCCGGGGAACGCGATAGGACGGATAGGCATTACGGTAGCCGTCGATGCCGTGACACCCCAGACAGGTGTAAGCCAGAATCCGGCCGTTTTCGGGGTTGCCCTCTGCCAGCGCTGCGGGTGATGCCATTACGGTTATGCCGGCCATTAGCGCGGCGAATACTCTCTTGCGCATAACTATAGTCACGTGAGATCAGGTTATTGTCAGGCCCGGCCGAGTGCGGCCGGGAATAAATTGAGGGCGCTATGGTAGTGACACTCGCCGGTAAATTCTAGCCTTGTACCACTGTATGTGAGGCCCCTGTGCTACGATTCCGGGCCTGAACCCGCTGAAAATAAAGGATTGATCATGAAACGCTGGTTGGTTGCCCTGCTCGTTGTGCTCGCCGTGCTCGTCCTGGTTTCCCCCGGGCTTATCGGTCAACTCGCCCAGGAAAATATCGAGATGGGCTTGAGCCAGGCCGCCAATGAGGGCGGCCGCGCGACGGTAACGACGGAAAAATATGACAAGGGCTGGTTTACCTCCGAAGGGCGCTATCGAATCGTGTTCGAAGACGGCGGCGTGCGCGAAGCGCTGCAGGCCGGCGAGCCCGGCGCGCCGGCGATCATCGTAACCACCCAGGTTCAGCACGGCCTGCTGCCCATCGGCGGTTTTATTCCGGGCATCGCGAATGCACAGTCGACGGCACAGATCGATAGCGGCACCGGCGAGCTCATCGACATTCCCGGCGTGCTGCGAACCCATGTCGGGCTGGGCGGCGACACCACGTTCAATTACCACGCCGACAAAGACAGCTTCGTTCTCGGTGATGGCAACGAGATTGACTGGGATGGCGCCGACCTGGAAATCAACACGAATGCCGACATGACCAGGGTTGAGGTCAACGGCACAATCCTGCCGTTACAGATGCGCGCCGATGGCAACCTGATGAGCGTCGGCACGACCATCGTCCGCGGCCAGCAGCAGCGTGTCGACTACGGGCTCGATGTCGGCAGCGGCTCCTTTGACCTCGACAGGCTCTGGGCGCGCGATATTGACGGCGAGACCTCGATCCAGGCGCTGCACTTCGATTCCACAGCAAGCGTCGATGAGGATGGCGCGGCGTTTGTGTTCCGCAGCAGCGTCAAGGATATGGACCTGCCCGGCATGGCCGACCTGAGCTACGACGTCGAGATATCGCTGGCGCGCATGGACCCCGCAACGCTCGGCAGAATTCTCGAGCGGCTGCGCGGCGCGGACGCGCAGACCGGCATGTATCCGGCGCTGGAGCAGGACGTGCTCGAACTGTTGTCGCTGGGCACCATGATCAACGCTCCCCGGGTCAGCGTGGCGACTCCACAGGGCAACCTGGACG
>DATCZF010000096.1:0-9188 GCA_036526055.1 Woeseiaceae bacterium | reverse complement strand
GTGGGTCAGCCTTGCCCTGGTTCGCTGGCTGCCCTGGGGATGGCAATGTGTCTCCAGCGGCGCCTTGTGGAAGCCGCGCCCGGCTCGATCGGCGCCCGTGAAGTCGCAACAGGACAAGGACTGAAACTCGCTGGCATAGCGCCTGGCGCAGCGGCATTGGATTGCGTATATGATAAAGGGACTGGGCTAAAAAGGACTGTGCAATGCCTGCTGAAAAGCTGAAAAAAACAATCCAGCGCGTACACGAGGAGCTCGGCAAATCGCAGGAGGTTGACGAGGATTTGCGGCGCATGCTTCTGGAGCTGGATCGCGATATCGATCGGATCCTGGCTAAGGAACCTGGAGACACGGAAGACGCAGACACGATCAGCGAGCGAGTCGAGGAGATCGCGAGCCGTTTTTCCGCTGAATATCCACGGCTCGAAATGCTGCTGCGGGAAGTCTCCGATACGCTCGCCAAGCTCGGTATCTGAGCCCGGCGCGACGGGGTAACAACAGCATGCAAAAAGCCTGGATAGCTGTTTTTCTCGGGGTATTCGCCTGGTCCGGCATCGAGCCAAAAGACTATGCTACCTGGGCACTGGAGGTCGCACCGGCAGTCATGGGGGCGGCGGTGCTCTGGTACACCAGGGCCAGTTTTCCGCTCACGACGCTGTGCTATTTTCTGATTCTCGTGCACTGCGTGATTCTGATGGTGGGTGGTCATTACACCTACGCCGAAGTACCGTTATTTGACTGGCTTCGCGATGGTTTCGATCTGCAGCGCAACAACTACGACAAGGTTGGCCACCTTGCCCAGGGTTTCATACCGGCCATCATTGCCCGGGAGGTCGTGGTTCGCCAGCAAGTGTTCAACAGCAAGCGCTGGCGGGACTTTTTCATCGTCTCTTTTTGTCTTGGCTTCAGCGCGTTCTATGAATTGATCGAATGGTGGGTGGCGCTGATTTCCGAAGAGGCGGCAGAGTCCTTCCTGGGCACGCAGGGTTATGTCTGGGACACCCAGTCTGACATGTTGCTCGCGCTGGTCGGGGCGGTGATGGCGTTACAGCTTCTCGGCGCCTACCACGATCGACAGCTTCAATCGCAGGGCTTCACGAGCGGATCTGCCTAGGTTGATCTGCCCAGGTTGATTTGCCAGTCTTCGGCAGTACTGCTGCCCATAGACCTGAATGCCGCCCGCTGCGCTGTACTTGCTCCCTCGCCGCAGGTTGAATTGCTGTTAGCATATAGTCGATGACAAACGTGTATTCGATTCGCAACGGCCGACTAGCTGACTTGCCATTGCTGGGCGGAATCGAGGTTGCGGCTGCGACGCTGTTTCCCGAGTCGGACCTGCCGGCGCCGTTACGCCACATGGCTACCGAGCAAAAAATCTTTCGCGCTGCCGTTGTCGCCGAACGCCTGTGGGTGGCTTGTGATGCTGCGGATAATGTCGTTGGATTTGTGCTTGCCGACGAGGTCGGTGGACTGGCCTATCTCGAGGAAATCGACGTGCACCCGGGCCACATGCGGCGCGGTATAGGCAGGCGCCTGATTGCCCGGGTTATTCAGTGGGCTGAACAGCATGGCTATTCCGCCCTGCGCCTGGTGACGTTCTCTCATCTGCCGTGGAACGCGCCGTATTATGCAGCGCAGGGATTCGTTGTCCTCGACAACGCGCGGATTGGCGAAGACTACCAGCAACTTATCGACGAGGACGCGGCAGCAGGTATCGATCCCGCCCGCCGCGTCGTGATGGAGCTTCGCCTGCCGTCAGGCGAACAGCGCTAATCCCGCAAGCACGAAGACGGCCAGCAACAGCGTTTGTAAAACCATGACCGTGATCGGCCTCGGGCCTACCTCGGCCAGCGCCTTGAGGGATGTCTTGATGCCCAGGGCAGCAACGGCGGTAAGCAGGCACCAGTTCGATGCCGGCGTCAGGAACGCATGCGCCGCAGCGGGCACCAGGCCGCTGCTGTTGATGATCACCAGTACGACGAAGGCGACGAGAAACAGCGGCAGCAACGGTTGCCGCATGTTTTGCTGAGTGGTCTGGCGGCGAAACAGCAGGGACAGCACCACGACTACGGGTACCAGGCAGGCCACCCGCATCAGCTTGACCAGTGTCGAGATCTCACCCGTTTGATCTGAAATCATGTAGCCGGCGCCGACGACCTGGGCGACGTCGTGAATGGTTGCGCCGAGAAATACGCCCGCCGTTGCGTTGTCAAAATTGAAATAGGTGACGAGGACCGGGTAAAACACCATCGCAACCGTGCTCAGTGCGGTAACGCCGACGACGGTGAGTATCGTGTTGCGTTCGTGATCCTTGTGATCAGGCAGTATCGAGGCGATGGCGAGGGCCGCCGATGCGCCGCAAATGGCGACGGCGCCGGCAGACAGTACGGAGTGATCATCCGGCATGCGGCACAGCTTGCCGAGCAGCCAGCCGCCGACGACCGTGACCAGGACGCCGCCAGCAACGAGGACGACCACGGGCCAGCCGAGCGCCATCACATCGCCAGTGGTTATGCGCAGCCCCAGCAGCGCGACGCCAAGCCTGAGAACGCTGCGGCTGGCCAGCGCGATACCCGGCGCGAATCGCTCGTCGCCAGCGACGAAGTTGAAGGCCATGCCGAACAGCAGCGCATACAGCATTGCCGGTCCGCCAAGACGGTCGCTGACAAAGCTTACGGCGAGTGCAATAACGGCGGCGAGCAGCAAGCCGGGTATCTTTCCCCGAACGCTGCCAAGGCGAACAGAAATTGCTGGCGCGCCGGCTTTCGACATGGGTGACTCCTCGGCATTTTCGCTGCGACAGGTCGCATTCTGGCACAGCCTCGCAGCACAATCATGTTGGCGAAATCATCGCCGGTGTTAGTATCGCTACCCTGGTACCCGGTTCGGTCATTTCTATGGACAAAATTTTCGGCAGTTATGCGCTGCAAGGCATCACCGGAAGGTCGCGGACCCTGCTCCTGGTCGGACTGGCGCTGCTCTTCGTGATAGCACGTTTGCCGATGGCCGAAGCGAATCGAGTGTTTCACAATGAGCTGTTGCCGCTCGGTATCATCAGCTTTGAACTCGCATTTTATCCCGCAGTGTCGCAGCTGATGCTGGACAGCTGGAACGCAGTGCAAAAAGCAGCCGTCCTTCGCCACACCGCGTTCGATTTTCTTTACCTGCTTGCCTACGGCGGCCTGATAAGCCTGCTGTGCGAAAATGTTGCGCGCAGCTTTCGCCATGAGGTGCCCGTCAAGACCGGCGCATTGCTCTCCTGGAGCGCGCTGTTTGCGGCTGCGCTGGATGCTGTTGAAAACCTCGGCATCCTGGTGATTTTCGAGCACGCTGCCGGGACGCCCTGGCCGCAACTGGTTGCGCTGCTTGCCGGCCTCAAATTCCTGCTGATCATTCCTGCCTTGCTGTACCTGGTATTGCTGGCACCGTTTTCCATCGGTCGCCGCCTCGCGAGGCGACGGTCATGAGCGGTTTGCGCTGTGCTTTCCTCGTCATGGCAGACGAAGGTGATTTCGTCACTGACTACGAACTCGGAATTGCGCCGCTGGAATCGTTGGGCTGGACTGTCGAGCTGGTTTCCTGGCGCGAGACCGCAACTGACTGGAACCGTTTTCAGGCGGTGTATATCTGCACACCCTGGGATTACCCGGACGATACCGCGACCTTCATGGCAACGCTCGAAGCGATTGACCGTTCCGCCGCGCTGCTCGTCAACGATTTGTCACTGGTCAGGTGGACGCTGGCCAAAACCTATCTGCGTGACCTGCAGGAGCGCGGTGCGAATATCGTGCCCAGCCTGTGGCACCACCACCTTGTCGGCAACGAGCTGGATGCGTGGTTCGCGCACTTTGCAACGGATCGAATCATCGTCAAGCCGATCGTCAGCACCAACGCCACCGATACGTTTTTGCTGCAAAAGCCGGTGTCGCCGGAAACCCTGGCGACGTTGTTGAGAACATTTGCGTCGCGCGATTTTGTCGTGCAGCCGTTCATCGAAAACATTCAGAGCGAAGGCGAGTTTTCCCTGTTTTTCCTGGGAGGCGAATACAGCCACGCAATCCTCAAGGTGCCGAAAGCCCGCGATTTCAGGGTGCAGGAAGAACATGGCGCCGAGATTCGCAGTGTGCAGCCCGAAGACGCGCTGCTGCAGGCTGCGCGCGCCGACCTGGCCAGGGTTGAGCCGCAGCCCGTTTACGGGCGCTGGGACTACGTCAGGGGACCTGATGGCCGCTTCCTGATCATGGAGATGGAAATCATCGAGCCGTCGCTATACCTGCGCATGGACAGTGAGGCGCCGGCCCGTTTTGCCCGCGCCTTTGATCGTCATGTGCGGGACAACACCGCTTACGCAAGGAAGGAGACTCGCGAGTGATGGCTGATGTGATGAATTGCAGGGCTCAGTTGTTTCGCTTCGTCTGCGGGCTTCTCGTCATGTGCCCGTTTGTCGGCGCATCGGCCGTGGCAGAGGAAAGTCTGCCGGCCACACCCGTCTTCGTCGAAATGTCGACAGAGCTCGGCAATATTGTCCTCGCAATTGATTCGGCCAGCGCACCGCTGAGCGCCGGCAATTTCCTGGCGCTGGTGGACGGTGGACATTATGACGGTGCGACTTTCTATCGCAGCGTAACGCTCGCCAACGACCGCGGTACGCCGAAGATCGAGGTTATCCAGGGTGGCCTTGGTGACCGGCCAGCGCCGTTTGGGCCGATTGCGCACGAGTCCACCGAGACAACCGGGCTGCGCCACGTCGACGGCGCGATTTCGATGGCGCGGGGAGACGTCGGTACCGCGAGCTCGGAGTTTTTCATCTGTATCGGCGACCAGCCGGGTCTGGATTTTGGCGCTGATCGCAACCCGGATCGCCAGGGATTCGCCGTTTTTGGCCGCGTGGTCGCCGGTATGGACGTGGTGCGGCGCATTCAGGAGCAGGCCAGCGACGGCGCATCCGATTCCGACTATACCGCCGGCCAGATCCTGTCGAAGCCCGTGCTGATCACGCGTGTGCGCCGCCGCGACTAGGCCTGACTCGCTTTTTGCCGGAGTAACGGCCGCAGGTACTGGCCGGTAAACGAGGCTTTGTTGCGCGCCACCTGCTCGGGCGTGCCGGTCGCAATGATCTGTCCGCCGCCGTCGCCGCCTTCCGGTCCGAGGTCAATGATCCAGTCGGCCGTCTTGATGACGTTAAGGTTGTGTTCGATGACGACGACCGTATTGCCATGGTCGCGCAGCCGGTGCAGCACGCCGAGCAGCAATTCAATGTCATGGAAGTGCAGGCCGGTGGTCGGTTCATCGAGGATGTACAGGGTACGGCCGGTATCCCGCTTGGAGAGTTCCTTGGCGAGTTTGACGCGCTGCGCTTCGCCGCCCGAGAGCGTCGTGGCATTCTGCCCGAGCGTTATGTAGGACAGGCCGACATCCATGAGCGTCTGCAGCTTCTTCAGCACGACCGGTACGTTGCGAAAGAACTCGGTCGCATCCTCGACCGTCATTTCCAGCACCTCGTTGATGTTGCGCCCCTTGTAGGTAATCTCGAGGGTCTCGCGGTTGTAGCGCTTGCCGTGGCACACATCGCAGGGAACGTAGATATCCGGCAGAAAATGCATTTCCACCTTGATGACGCCATCACCCTGGCAGGCCTCGCAGCGGCCACCCTTGACGTTGAAACTGAAGCGTCCGGGTTTGTAGCCGCGCGATCGCGATTCCTGCGTTCCTGCGAACAGGTCGCGGATCGGCGTAAACAGGCCGCTGTACGTGGCAGGATTGGAGCGCGGTGTCCTGCCGATTGGCGCCTGGCTGATGTCGATGATGCGATCGACCTGATCGAGCCCGGTAATGGCATCATGCGGCGCCGCGTTGCGGCTGCTGCGATTGATCTCGTCGGCCGCGGCCTTGTACAGCGTGTCGTTGACCAGTGTCGATTTGCCCGAACCGGAAACGCCCGTTACGCAGGTCATCAGGCTGAGCGGAATATCGACATCCACTGATTTGAGGTTGTTGCCGCGCGCACCCCGAATACCGATCTGCCGTTGCCGGTCCCGTCGCGTGCGCGCCTCCGGCAGCGGGATTCGGCGCCTTCCCGACAGGTACTGCCCTGTCAAGGAGTCGGGATGATTGCGAATGTCTTTCGGCGAGCCCTGGGCGACTATCCTGCCGCCATGGACACCCGCACCGGGCCCGAGATCCACAACGTGGTCTGCTTCGTTTATCGCTTCTTCGTCGTGTTCCACGACGATCACGGTGTTGCCGAGATCGCGCAGGTGCACCAGCGTATTCAGCAGCCGGCGGTTGTCGCGCTGGTGCAGGCCGATGGAGGGTTCGTCAAGAATGTACATGACGCCAACGAGGCCGGAGCCGATCTGGCTGGCCAGCCGAATGCGCTGCGCTTCGCCCCCTGACAGGGTGTCTGCGCTGCGATCCAGCGACAGATAGTCCAGGCCGACATTACTGAGGAACCCCAGCCGGTCGCCAATTTCCTTGACGACTTTGTCGGCGATGGCGGCGCGCCAGCCTGCAAGTTCCAGCGTTGCAAAAAACTCCCTCGCGCGGCCGACCGACATGCCGCTGATTTCCGGCAGCGACAAATCCGCGACGAAAACGTGCCGTGCAGATCGATTTAACCGCGTGCCATTACATTCGGGGCAGGGCTGACTGTTGAGAAAGCGCGCCAGTTCTTCGCGCACCGCCCCGGATTCGGTTTCCCGGTAACGCCGTTCCAGGTTCGGAATGACGCCCTCGAAGCGGTGACTCTGGGTCACCCGCGTGCCGCGGGCGTTGCTGTAGGCAAACTCGATGCGCTGCTTGCCGCTGCCATACAGGATGACCTGCTGCACTTGCTCATCGAGTTCGTCGTAGGGAGTTTCGATGTCAAAGCCATAATGCGCAGCCAGGCTCTGGATCATCTGGAAATAATAGGTCGTGCGTCGATCCCAGCCGCGTATTGCGCCGCCGGCGAGCGACAGCTCGCGATTGACGACGACGCGCTGGGGGTCGAAAAACTGCTTCACACCCAGCCCGTCGCAGCTGCTGCAGGCGCCGCTCGGGTTGTTGAAGGAAAACAGCCGTGGCTCGAGCTCGGTCAGGCTGTAGCCGCACTCAGAGCAGGCGAACTTGTCCGAGAACACGAGTTCTTCACGATCGGATTCGTCGATGAAGACGATGCGCGCGATACCGTCTGCCAGCCGCAGTGCGGTTTCGAAGGATTCTGCAAGGCGCAACTGAATATCGTCCTTGACCCGAAATCGATCGATAACTGCCTCGATCGTGTGCTTTCGGCGCAGGTCGAGCGACGGCGGATCATCCAGCTCATAGACTTCGCCATCGATGCGGGCTCGAATGAACCCCTGGGCCTGCAGTTCCTGCAGGAGTTGCACGTGCTCTCCCTTGCGTTCGGTTATCACGGGCGCGAGCATCATGAGCCTGGTGCCTTCAGGCAGCATCAGGACCTGGTCGACCATCTGGCTGACGGTCTGCGCGTCGAGTGTGAGGCCGTGATCCGGACAGCGTGGCGTGCCCGCCCGTGCAAACAGCAGGCGCAAGTAATCATAAATCTCGGTGACGGTGCCGACCGTCGACCGCGGATTGTGCGAAGTGGATTTCTGTTCGATCGAAATTGCCTGCGACAGTCCCTCGATATGATCGATATCGGGTTTCTCCATCATCGACAGGAATTGCCGGGCATAGGCCGACAGGGATTCGACGTAGCGGCGCTGGCCTTCGGCATAAATCGTATCGAACGCGAGCGAGGACTTGCCGGAGCCCGACAACCCGGTGAGCACGATCAGCTGGTCGCGCGGCAGGCGCAGGTCCAGGTTCTTGAGGTTATGCGTCCTTGCGCCACGAATATCGATAAATTTCATAATGCCCTGCGGTGAACGCGAAACAACCTGTTAATATACGCCGCCGTTGGACTTCGGCGCAAAGCCTGTCGACGATGGCAAGCCTCGCAGGCCGGCAAGCGGCAATCCCCGATGAATACGAACAGCCAGGATAGTCAATGAAGGAAAGCGCAGCCGCGGGCATGTTGCCTGCAGAGAAAAGGACAGTCACCGTCGTGGCGCTCATCGCGATGTGCCGCATGCTCGGCCTGTTTGCGCTGCTGCCGGTGCTGGCGATATATGCGGGTTCCCTGCCGAGCGCAACGCCGACGATGATCGGGCTTGCGGTCGGCGCCTATGGCCTCACCCAGGCTGCATTGCAGATTCCTTTTGGCGCCCTGTCGGATCGTATCGGGCGAATCCCGGTGTTGCTTATCGGGCTGGCCATCTTTGCGCTGGGCAGTATCGTGGCCGCGCTCGCGAACGATATTCAGGGCGTCGTGCTTGGCAGGCTGTTACAGGGGGCAGGCGCAATTTCCGCGACGCTGACAGCGCTGCTCGCCGATTCGACCCGCGAGGCCGTGCGCACTCGAAGCATGGCGTTTCTTGGCATGTCGATCGGCATGTCATTCATGGTGGCTTTCGTCGTCGGTCCGCTGGTGGCCGCCAAGGCGGGACCCCGGTCTCTGTTCTGGCTGGCGGCGATGCTGGCGGGACTGGCGGCGCTGCTTTTGACCCTGCTGCCGGCGGGACGTCCGCGCCCGGCTGTCGCGGAAAAAATACACTGGTCCGCGGCATTCCTGCCGAGGCTGCTGCAACTCGATTTCTACGTTTTTGTTTTACATGCGATTCTGACGGCCAGTTTTGTCGCGCTGCCGTTCGTGCTGCGTGACACGCTGGATCTGCCCATAACCGAACACTGGAAGATGTATATCGGCGCTTTGCTGCTGTCCCTGATCGGAACCATTCCGCTGATTCTCGGCGACGAGCGCCAGGGCAAGCGCTGGACGATGGGGGTTGCGGTGACCCTGCTGTTGGCAGGGCAGGCGCTGCTGGCGACCATCGCGGCCAGCCCGGCGACGGTCTTGCTGGCCTTGTGCATCTTCTTTGCCGGCTTCAATTTCCTCGAGGCGGGCCTGCCGTCGCGGCTCTCCATCGAGGCGCATGGCGGGGTACGCGGTGCCGCACTGGGGGTTTTCGCCAGTGCCCAGTTTCTCGGCGCCTTTGCGGGCGGCGTGCTCGGCGGTTTACTGCTGGCGCAAGGTCGGCCGGAAAATGTCTTTTTTGGTTGCGTGCTGCTCGCGGCTATCTGGCTCGCGGTGCAACAATTTGGCAATACGACGGAAAACCAGCCGAAAACCTGAGAAATCCGGGCTG
>DATCZF010000095.1:0-13726 GCA_036526055.1 Woeseiaceae bacterium | reverse complement strand
CGCGCTGGTGCTGTGCCATGAAGCCGGGCGACCCCACATCGACGAATACCCGGATTACCCGATACCCGGTCTCGAGGAGTGTACGGCGCATTACCTTGCTGCCGCGCAGCTGACGAATTCCGCGGTGCAATTCGTGGGTATCAGCGTCAATACGGCAAGCCTGGATGAAAAGGGACGGCAGGACTACCTCGCCAAAGTGGCGGCCGAAGTGGGGCTGCCGGTTGTGGATCCGATGGCAGGAGGCGTTGCCTCGATTGTGGACCGAATAATGGAGCGGGAGTGAGACAGGTGATTAAGCAAGGGTTGGTGAATTCGATCGTGGCGCTGGCAGCTGCTGTGTTTCTGACACCCGCCGCGGCATTCGCCGACGAGCTGGCCGGTTACCAGTATTACGTGGTCGGCAACCCGGAAAATGTCGAGCGGGAAACCTCCGGGCTGGTTGTCATGCAGGGCGGCGGCGACGACGTCGATGAAAATTACGTGGAAATGGCGAGGCTTGGTGGCGGCGGTGACTTCGTCGTTTTGCGGGCCTCCCAGGCGGATGAGTACAACGATTACATTTTCAAGCTGTGCAATTGCGACTCGGTCGAGACGATTGTTTTCGAGAACCGCGACGCGGCGAACGAACGTTTTGTCATCGACACGATCAGGAATGCCGAGGCGCTCTTCATTGCTGGTGGCGACCAGTCCCGGTATGTGCGCTTCTGGCAGGGCACGCCGGTCGAAGACGCGATTCACTACGTCGTGAACAAGCCGGCGCCGATCGGTGGTACCAGTGCGGGCATGGCGATCATGGGCGAGTTTGTGTATTCGGCAATGACCGAAAGCGTAACGACCGAGCTCGCCC
Organism: Woeseiaceae bacterium; assembly: GCA_036526055.1. Lineage (GTDB taxonomy): Bacteria > Pseudomonadota > Gammaproteobacteria > Steroidobacterales > Woeseiaceae > JAHEFE01. The sequence continues at coordinate 12,879 of DATCZF010000095.1, read as the reverse complement.
TGCAGAACCCCTATTACGAGGACGTAACGCTGGCGCGTGATTTCCTGCACCTGCCGTGGATGGACAATATTCTCACCGATCAACACCTGCAGGAGCGCCACCGTATTGGCCGGACAATCGCCTTCCTCGCAAGACTGCTTGCAGACGGCTGGACGGAACAGGGCCGTGCGATCGCGGCCGACCGCGAGACCTCAGTCCATGTTGACCCGAAGACCGGCATTGCACGTGTGTTCGCTACTGCGGATCACGAAACGCCCTACGCCTATTTCATGAGCACACGCGGGCGTCCCGAAAACTGCAAGCCGGGCGAGAAGCTCACTTATCGGGATATTGACGTCTATCGGCTCGGCCCCGGCGAGGGCAGTTTTGATATCGGCAAGTGGCAGGGCGACGGTGGCATCAGTTACACGCTCGGTGCCGAGAACGGCGAGCTGGTGTCGTCCCGCGACAGCTTCTACTGAGAGTTGCCGGGCGCGACAGGGCGCCCGGCAATCGCGTGGGCTCAGAGGTTTTCGGGCACCGGGATGTGCCTGACTCCCTGTTTTCGAGCCCACTCGTTCAGTGGCTCGATGTCCTTGACCACGATATCTTTCAGCTCCGCACGACGGGTTGCCCATTCCGCCCGCAAATCGGCCAGGCGATCAAGGGCGCCCGATGTCACCGGCGCACCGGTCTGGTCGATGCGGTCCATCAGGAAGCGGACCTGCGAGGCGAGCATGCTTTCCCACGCGTCTTCGTCTTCGTACGTCTCATGCTTGAGCTGGGTAATCGTTGCTTCCCATGCGCCGATGCGGTCGATGGCTCTTTGGCCGGCTTCCTGCAGCGCAGTATCTTCCGGGAAGTCGTCGATAAGCTGCCCGACATGAGCCCTGGCCCTGCGCGCATCGCCTAATCCGACCAGCGTGGCATCAAGCAGGTTCCTGACCTCTTCGAGCCGCGCTACCCAGTCGGCGGTTTCGTCTGCGGTCGCTTGGACCCTCGGGTCGGCGTTGACGATGAGTGGGGCGGTTTCGCTGTGTTCACCGATGCTAACCCTGACCCGGTACTCGCCGGGGCCTGCCGATGGTCCGGAAAAACCGGCAAACAGGCGCAGGTCATCGATGCAGGTCACGCCCTCGCGGTCGAGATTCCAGTCCCAGCGGTTCAGGCCAGCATTCTTGCCGGGATACTTGAGTTCGAATGGGCTGCGCGGATCCATGTTGCCCAGCCGGCAACGATCGAAGTCCGATTCCTCGCTCGAGTAATGCCTGACGAGTGCGCCAGATGCATCGAGGATATCGATCGACAGCGGTTCATCGATCTCTTTCGCGAGGTAATAGTAGATGGCTGCGCCATAGACGGGGTTCTTGCCTTCGAAATCACCGGCGGATCCGCCACGCATACCGATCGTGGCGGTAACCGGCGCATAAACGTGCAGCGGTTTTTCGGCGATGCCGGGCGCGGCCTGGCGCACGACGTTGAGATCATCGAGCACCCAGAAAGCGCGGCCCTGGGTCGCGACAACCAGTTTGTCCTGGCGAATGGTCAGGTCGGTGATCGGCACAGGCGGCAGGTTTAGTTGTAACGACTGCCACTCCTTGCCGTCGTTGAAGGACACGAAAATGCCCGACTCCGTGCCGGCGTATAGCAGGCCTTTTTGTGCCGGATCCTCGCGAACGACGCGGACGAAGGCATCCTCGGGTAGCCCCTTGTCGATGCGTTGCCATTTCCTGCCATAGTCAGCTGTCTTGTAGATGTAGGGCCGGAAATCGTTCAGCTTGTAGCCGGTCACCGCCAGGTAGGCGGTTGCTTTGTCATGCGGGCTTAATTCGATGGCGTTGATTTGCGCTTCCTTGCCATGCTTCGGCGAAATGTTTTCCCAGTTTGCTCCGCCATCGCGTGTCAGGTGCACCAGGCCATCGTCACTGCCCACCCAGATAAAGCCTTTGTCGAACGCGGATTCGACGATATAGAAAATCGTGTTATAGAACTCCGCGCCAACATTCTCAGGCGTCAGCGGGCCGCCATTGCGTCCCTGCTTCTCGGCATCATTGCGCGTCAGATCGGGACTGATTTCGGTCCACGAATGCCCGCGGTCGGCGCTTTTCAACAATTTTTGGGTGCCGTAATAGATGGTGCCGTAATCGTGCGGTGACACGGCGACGGGCGCATTCCAGTTGGTGCGGTACTTGAGGTCTTTGGAGTCCTTGCCATACACCAGTTCCGGATAGGGAATCACGGAGCGCGTCAGCTTGGTGTCGTGGTCGTACTCGGTAATGGTGCCGTTGATCGTGGTTGCATAGATGCGCGTCGGATCGTTCGGATCGAAGGCAATATGGGCACTCTCGCCACCACCGACGTCATAATAATCATCGATGCCGATGCCGCCGCTAAACGACAAACTGGATATGGCGACAGTCGAGTTGTCCTGCTGGCCGCCATAAATGCGAAACGGCACCAGGTTGTCCGTCGCAACACGGTAGAACTGGGCCGTGGGCTGGTTCTGAATGCTCGACCAGGTCTTGCCGCCGTCATAAGTGATTGTGGCGCCGCCGTCGTTGCCATTGATCATGATGCGATTGTCATTCGGGTTGATCCAATGGTCATGATGATCGCCGTGCGGCGTCGAAATTTTCTCCCAGTGTTCTCCGCCATCGACGGATTTCATCAGTGGCACGTTCAATACCCAGACCGTGTCTTCATCCACCGGATCGGCCTTGATATGGATGTAATACCAGGCGCGTGTGTGCAGTACCCGGTGGCCGTTTATCAGGTTCCATGTTTCGCCGCCATCATCGCTGCGGTAAAGACCGCCTTTTTCCGGCTCGGCCTCGATAATCGCGTAAACGCGGTCAGGATTACTGCCGGAGACGTCGACGCCGATCTTGCCAATCAGCTCGGGAAGACCGCCTTCGAGTTTGTTCCAGGTATCGCCACCGTCAGTGGTTTTGTAAATGCCGCCGTCGCTGCCGCCCGAATGAACGAACCAGGGTTTCCTGCCGTGATTCCACATCGCGGCATACAGTATTCTCGGGTTGGATGGATCCATCGCGAGGTCCGAGGCGCCGGTATTCTCACTGATCTTGAGAACATGCTCCCAGGTTTCACCACCGTCCATTGTGCGGTAAATGCCGCGCTCCTCGCTCGGCCCCCAGATCTGCCCCTGCACAGCGACAAAGGCGATGGCGGGATTTTTCGGATGTATGCGAATTTTGGAAATCTGCCCGGCGTTCTTCAGGCCGACATGCTTCCAGGTCCTGCCACCATCCTCGGATTTGTAGACTCCCTTGCCATGGCTGGTGGTGACACCGCGTATCGGTGACTCACCGGTGCCGACATACAACACGTTGTTATCGGACAGGGAAACGGCCACAGCACCGATCGTACCGACGTCGAAATATCCGTCAGAAATGTTGTCCCAGGTCGTGCCGCCATTCTCCGTTTTCCACACTCCACCGCCGGTGGCGCCCATGTAATAAACCAGCGGTTTGTCCGGTATGCCGGTCACGGTGGTTACGCGTCCGCCCCGGTAGGGGCCGATCAGTCGGTATTCGAGCGCGGCTAATGTGTTGTGGTCAACAATGTCTTTTGCAGTGGCGGTTGCTGTGACCAGTGTGGTCAGCGTCACGAGGAAGCTTAACGACAGCGCGGTTATTTTTTTGCTCATGGCAATGCATTCCTGGTAGCAGTGATCAGCAACGAAGGCATGCCTTCGTTGTGCGCTCCCCCTGTTTTCAGCTTTCATTATGCAAGCCTGATCTGACGAGTTTAAAGGCTGATGAGCATCTCGCAAGCCGTTGGTTGCTGCAACGGCGGGTTTGGGCGTTCATTCGGCAGGTCCTGTGCTGTTTGCACATCCGCTGTTTATTCATGTGCTTAGCGTCGTCATGGCAGCGGCCAGCCGGCATAAAGCGCCTCAGGGCGACTCGATGCTTAACTATGCCAGGCTCAACAAGCCGCTGATTTTTATCATAATGTGGAACATCAGGCGCAGAGTACGGGCAGAAGTTATTTTAATTGCGCAGATGCCATTGCGCAGTACAATTGCTGCTGGCATGAGTCCTGCTCGCAGCCTTCTGCCAGAAAAAACAATTCGGTTGCTTTAGCGGAATCTGATAATGGAAACATGGCTGGTTTGGGGCGGGTTCCTGGCGTTTGTCACTGTCGTCGTCATGCTCGACCTCGGCGTCTTTCACAAACAGGCCAGGGAGGTTTCCGTTGCAGAGGCGATCGCCTGGACCATCGTCTGGATCAGCCTCGCACTGGCCTTCAACGTTCTCATTTATTTTATCTACGAGGAAAACTGGCTGGACTGGCCGAGTGTTGCGGCGCTAAGCGGCAAGGACGCCTCAATCCAGTTCCTCACCGGATACCTGCTGGAGAAGTCGCTATCCGTCGATAATATTTTTGTTATCGCGATGGTTTTTGCATACTTCCAGGTCCCTCTGGCCCAACAGCATCGAGTCCTGTTCTGGGGCATCCTGGGGGCCGTAGTCCTGCGCGGCATCATGATCGGATTGGGTGTCGTGCTGATCGAAAATTTCAGCTGGATCATTTACGTCTTTGGCATTCTGCTGCTCATCTCGGCCGCAAGAATGATGGTTGTAAGGCATGACAATTTTGTGCCTGGCAGTAATCCGGGCGTCAGGTTTGTCCGTCGATTCTTCCCGGTAACGGACGAGTATCATGGCAGTCGCTTTTTTGTCACGATCGACGGACAGCGGCATGCCACGCCACTGTTGCTGGCGCTGGTACTCGTCGAGTCGACCGACGTTATGTTTGCGATTGATTCCATTCCGGCGATCTTCGCGGTAACGCGGGACCCGTTTTTGGTATTCACGTCGAATATTTTTGCGATCCTCGGTTTGCGGTCGATGTATTTCGTCCTCGCCGGCGTCATGGAGAAATTCCGCTACCTGAAATCGAGCCTGGTCTTCATACTGGCTTACGTTGGCGTCAAGATGCTCCTGAGCCACCACTACCCGATTCCCAACCTTATTTCGCTGGCGGTAATTTGTGGAATTCTGGCTGTCGGAGTCCTGGCGTCGATCTGGCCCAAGCCGCCGGATTCTGCCGCTCTCGCGTCGCCATTGTTCGGAGAGCTGGATCGGCTCCTGCGGGTCAGTTACCGGCAGGCGCGCCGGGCCGTTATTCTCGTGCTCGGCTCGACCGTCCTTTTGGTGGGCATCGTTATGGTCGTGTTGCCGGGGCCGGCGATTATCGTGATACCGGTGGGACTGGCGATTCTCGGCATTGAGTTCGAGTGGGCGCGACGCTGGCTAAAACGCATCGAGGCGCAACTGCAGGAAGCGCGTACGCGCGCCGTTGCCATCTGGGAACGGGACTCGCGGCAGGATCCGGCAGCAAATGACAAGGGCGGACCACCGCCGGTTGCCTGAGCTCAGGGCGCGCCCGGCAGCCCTATATTTTCATCCTGTGACCGGCTGCGGAAACGCAGGGGGTTGCCGATTTCGCGATATACGACGAACAGCCCGCTGGCGATGATCATGAGTGCGCCCAGCACAACCCAGCGGTCGGGTACCTCGTCCCAGATAAAGTAACCGGCGATCGCTCCGCCGATCAGTGCCATATATTCGATGGGCGCGAGCAATGCCGGCGAGGCTCGCCGGTAGCCGCCGATAATCCCCACCCAGGCAATCGCCGAGCAGAGTCCCGCCAGCGCAAAAAACAGCCAGCCCATAGCAGACGGCGGGATCCAGCTTCCCGGCGTGACTGCCCCGGCCACCAGTAACGGGCCAACTATTACGTAGACCGACAGCGCGTAACTGCTCTCGGTCGTGGAAAGATAGCGGGCGGTTATTGCCAGGCAGGCGTAGCAGAAGGCGCCAAAAATAACGGCCAATGCTGCCGCAGACACCGGGACGCTGCCGGGACGCAGAATGATCAGCACGCCGGCAAAGCCGAATACAACGCCCAGCCAGCGCCGCCAGCCGACGTGTTCACCCAGGAGAGGGACGGACAGCGCCGTCACCATCAGGGGCGCAGTAAAGCCCAGCGTCAGTGCGTTGACCAATGGCATTCTCGCCAGCCCATAGAAAAACCCGAACATGGCGCCGGTAGCCAGCAGGGTTCGCAGCAAGTGCCAGCGCCAGCGCTGCGTGTACAGCGCGCTGACTCCGCCAAAAATTCGCGTGAAGACCAAAAATATCAGGAGTCCGAATATGCTGCGCAGAAAGACGAACTGCTCGAGCGAATAGATCTCGAGTATCCACTTTGCGCAAAGATCGAGGCCCAGTCCGCCGGCGACGCCAACGAGCAGGTAGGCAACCGCTTTCGCGACGCTATCGCCGGCGCGCGTCATTGGCGGGCGGCGGGGGCTGCGCCCGCTTGCTGCCGGACCATGCGCTTAGCGGGGCCCGGCGAATATGCCGATATAGGGCAGCGTTCGATCCTGTTCCGCATGGTCGAGACCGTAACCGACGACCCAGTCATCAGGAATCTTGAAGCCGATGTAATCGACATCGACGTCGACCTTGGCTGCGCCCGTCTTCTGCACCAGCGTGCAGCTGCGAATCGATGCGGGCCCGCGGCTGCCCAGCATGCTGATGAGGTAGTGCAGCGTATGTCCCGAATCGACAATATCCTCGACGATCAGCACATGCTGGCCCTCAATGCTTTGGCGCATGTCCATGACAAGTCGCACGGCACCCGATTGCTGGCTGCCACTTTCATAACTCGACACGGCGATGAATTCCACGCGCCGTGGAATTGTCAGCCGGCGCGACAGGTCGGCAAGGAATATGAACGCGCCCTTAAGGACGCCTATCAGGACCAGTTCGCCTTTGTCGGCATAATCATTCGAGATTTGCTCCGCCATTTCCGCAACGCGTGCGGCGATTTCGTCTTCCCTGATAAGGACTTTGGCTGCTGTTGATGTCACTGCTGCGATTCCCGGTGAATGAGCATGGTGCGCTCGAGTCTGATCGTCCATTGTACCGGCGAATGGCGGGCATTGCGCCCTTTAAGCTGCAGGTTGCCGGGCCAACGCCAGTGCATGCCCGGCCCGGCAAGCTGCGAGTATCAGGCGGCGTTTTTTGCCGCCGCCTTGCGGGCGATCGCGACGCGCTCGCGGGCGGCCTCGAGAATCATGTGCAGCAAATCTGCGTAGGTCATGTCCGCCATCGACGCCATCAGGTTGAATTTGCCGTCCCAGCACCAGCCCGGGTTCGGATTGACCTCGAGGAGCTTCATGTTGCCGTCGATATCCGCACGAAAATCGAAGCGCGCATAGTCGCGGCAATCCAGTCGCTGAAACAGGGCGCTGGACCAGTCAATCAACTGCCTCTGAATATCCGCGTCAACGTTCGTTTCCTTGTAACCGATCTGTGTCCAGTAGGGAGAGTCCGGCAGCCACTTTGATTCATAGCCGAGGATCTGCGGCATATCAGCCCTGAGTCCGCTGTAGTCGACCTCGAGAATAGGCAATGCATGCAGACCGGTTTCAGGGTTGCCGACAAGCCCGACAGTGCATTCCGTACCCGGCAAAAACTCCTGGACCAGGAGCGGCCGATCCGGCAATAGCTCACGAACCTGCGTTAAATAGTTCATCAGTTCGGCGGTGTTCTTGACGACAGCATCTTTGGTGATGCCGATGCTGCTATCGCCGAAATTCGGCTTGATAATCGCCGGAAACACAGACGGCAACGAGGCTGATTGGTCCGTCGGCCGGTAGAACGACTCGTGCGGCACGGGAATGTCGAGCGCATTGGCGACCGCTCGAACAAGGGCCTTGTCGTAGCAAAGACCGAGGCAGGACGGTCCGGCGCCGGTATACGGAATACCGAACACCTCCATCATTGCCGGCACGTGCAGCTCCTTGAACGCATCATTGTTCAGGCCTTCGTCACACAGATTGAGGATGAAGTCCGAAGTCAGGCTGCGCAGGTCGTTCAGCAGCGTCGCGTGGTTATCGAGATAATCAAACTGGTAGTCATCGAGCTCGCTCAATGCGTCCTTGAGCCTCTCGATCGTGACGAAATCTTCTTCGTTGAATTTACCCGAGCGCTTGACCGGGTCCGGCAACCGCGGGTCGCCCATCACGACGGTGACTTTGTGCGCTGCCCTGGCGCCTGTCGGAACCACTTCTTCGCGGCGCGGAGCAACCGATGTCAGAAACAGCCGGTGACCCATCATGCCAAGGTCCTGGCCCCGGCTGGATTCAACGTCCTTGCGATCATGCAAGCGAATGTCGCGAAAGCCCGCTTCGCCAAGCAGCGCAAAGAGGCGTTCCTGCGAATACATGCGTTCCGCGTAGAAGCGGTCGGCGATTACGCCGCGATCCGCGTGGCTGATGAGTTCTCGAGATACCAGCCGTTCCTTGTCCGCGGACAGGGAGCGCTCGCGACAGACGAAATGGTTCTCGTCAATCCATTCCCAGGAGCGCGCCTCGAAATTATTGCGCATCCAGTCGCCGTCGGTGATATCCAGCACAAATGTGCCTCCGGGCCGCAGCATGCGGGCGACGTTGCCGAGCACCTTCAGGTCCTGTTCTTCGCGCTCGAAATAACCGAAGGAGTTACCCATCAGCAAGACGCAGTCAAAGCTGTTCTTGGGGAAGCGCACCGTCCTGGCATCGCGTTCGAAAAATGTCACCGGCAGCCCGAGTTTTTTTGCGCGGCGGCGCGCGACACGAATCAGGTATCGCGAGCGGTCTGCCCCGGTTACCTTGCCGAAGCCGCGCCGGGCCAGCTCAAGCGCATGGCGACCCTGGCCGCAGCACAAATCGAGAATGCGGTCCGCTGGTTGAATGCCGGTGGTTGAGACGACGAGGTCGACCTCGTTCGCCGTGTTCACATCATTTTCCGCTACATCCGCATCGGTTTGCAGATACAGCGCATCGAATAGCTCGCGCCACCAGTCTTCCGGCAGGTGGTTTTCGAGATCGGCGACGGGCCCCAGGAATCCTCCATGCCGCGACTTGAGGGATTTGCGTTCGGTCATCAGTGGCATCTCCAGTGATTAAATTGCCAAACCAGAACAAGTTTGCGACCCGGGATGAGTGCTCCCCAGGCCCGGCGCGGGCTGCCGGTATTGGACAGGCATCGCCACCCTTGTCAGGGCGGCGCAGTTTACTCCGTTTCACTCATACGGCAAGCGCTATTTTAGCCTCAATCCCGGCCGCGACAGAACAGGTTTTAATGCTCTGTTTATAGCTGGTTTCGATCCAGACGCGAGCTGGCCGATAGAGTGCTCAGAGCCAGTCGAGCCTGGCCGTGAAATGGCGCAGGAAGCGGGGTGCTTCGAGAATCTTCATGCCGCCAATTTGCTCGCGCCGCTGGAAGACTTCCGTGACTCCTTCGACCACGTAATCCATGTGGCTCTGCGTGTACACCCGTCGCGGAATCGCCAGGCGCACAAGCTCCCAGCGCGCCGGTTTTTCTTCGCCGCTGTGCGGGTCAGACCCGAACATGAGGCTGCCTATCTCGACGCCGCGAATGCCGGCCTGTTTGTACAATTCGACAGCCAGCGCCTGACCCGGGTACTGCAGCGGGTCAATGTGCGGCAGAAAACGGCGTGCGTCGAGATAAACGGCGTGACCGCCGGCCGGCGTGACGACCGGAACCCCCTGCTCATGCAGATGGCGCACGACATAGCGTGTGGAAAGCAGCCGGTAATCCAGGTAGTTCTCTTCCAGAATCTCTTGCAGACCGACCGCGATGGCCTCCAGGTCTCTTCCGGCAAGGCCGCCATAGGTCGGGAACCCTTCGGTCAGTATCAGAATGTTGCGTTCGCGAAGCGCGAGATCAGAATCGTTGGTGCACAGGAAGCCGCCGATATTGGCAAAAGCATCCTTCTTCGCTGACATCGTGCAACCATCGGCATAACTGAAAATTTCCCTTGCGATGTCGATCGTCGGCGTATTTTCGAAACCAGGTTCACGACGTTTGATGAAGTGCGCGTTTTCGGCAAAGCGGCAGGCGTCGATGTAGAACGGTATCCCAGCCTTGCGGGCGATGCGGCTGACCTCGCGAATGTTGGCCATCGAAACTGGCTGGCCGCCGCCGGAGTTGTTGGTGATCGTGATCATGATGATCGGAATGCGCTCGGCGCCTTCTTTTGCAATCAGCGCCTCCAGGGCCGCTGTGTCCATGTTGCCCTTGAACGGGTAGTCGGACTGCAGGTCGGCGGACTCCGCGCAGGGCAGGTCGACTGCTTTGCCGCCACGAAATTCAACATTGGCACGCGTGGTATCGAAGTGCGTATTGTTCGGTACGATTGCCCCGGGCTGGACGGTGACGCCAAAGAGGATATGTTCCGCGGCGCGTCCCTGGTGGGTCGGTATCACCTGCTCGAAGCCGAATATGCTTTTGACGGATTCCTCGAACCGGAACCAGCTGCGTGCCCCGGCATAGGATTCATCGCCGCGCATCAGCGCCGCCCACTGGTCCGCCGACATCGCGCTGGTGCCGGAGTCCGTGAGCAGGTCGATGATCACGTCCTCGGCCCGCAATAAGAACAGGTTGTAATGAGCGGCCCTGATCATCTCACTGCGCTGCTCGGGCGTCGTGAGTTTTATGGTCTCTACCATCTTGATCCTGTGCGGCTCGATGATGGTCTTCATGGCGTGGCTCCGCTTCTTATTTAGAGATGCGGGCATTTTAAAGCAAACCATGCGCCAATGATCGTGCGAATATGCAAGCAGGGTGGTTGCCCGCCGGAAGCAGGGTACAATCTGCCTGCAATTCAGAGAGATTTGAGAATGTCGGAACCGTCAATGAAGCAAATACTCAGCGAGATAGATGCCGCCGCACACAGGCTGTATCCGCACGTGCGCAAGACGTGGCTCGAATATTCGCCGCATTTCAGCGAGCTGACCGGGGCAAAGGTCTGGCTGAAGCTCGAGAACCTGCAGAGAACGGGTTCGTTCAAGGTGCGCGGGGCGTTCAACAAGTTGCTGTCTCTCGAGGCGCATGAGCTCGCCAGGGGCTGCGTGACGGCGTCCAGCGGCAATCATGGCGCCGCCAGCGCTTACGCGATGGCGAAGCTGGGCGTCAAAGGGCTGATTTTTGTTCCGCAAACGACCTCCTCATCAAAACTGGCGGCGATCCATCGCTACGGGGGCGAGGTAAGGCTTTTCGGCCGGGAAAGCGGCGAGAGTGAAGGCGAGGCTCGGCGCTATGCGGCGGAAAATGGCATGACCTACATATCTCCCTACAACGATCTGGCAGTTCTCGCCGGGCAGGGCACCTGTGGGGTCGAGATGGCCGATCAGCTGGATGCCATCGATGCCGTTTTCGTATCGGTGGGCGGTGGCGGTCTGATCGGCGGCATCGGCGCTTATCTGAAGAGCCGCGACAGTGCCATCGAAGTCGTGGGCTGCCTGCCGGAAAACTCCCCCGCCATGGCCAGGGCGCTGGAAGCCGGCAGGATTATCGAGTGCGAACACTTGCCGACATTATCGGATGGCACTGCAGGCAGCATCGAGGAAGGTGCGATCACGTTTCCCGTTTGCCAGGCGGTGATCGATAACGTGGCGCTCGTCGATGAGGCGAGTATCGTGGCGGCGATGCGCGACTTCATCGACGGCGAAAACATGCTGCTCGAGGGCTCGGCCGGCGTCGCGCTCGCGGGACTCAAGGCGAGAGCCAAAAGCCTCGCGGGCAAAAACGTCGTTGTAGTCATTTGTGGCGCCAACATCAGTCGCGACACCCTTCGGGACGTGCTTTAACGACGACGATCATGAGCGAGCGCGAGGGCTTCGAATGAGAGCGTTTTTTTTGAGGATTGCGGCTGGGCTGGTGTTACTGATGCCTGGCGGCAGCGTGGTGGCGAGTGAAGTGCGTGATGCTTGAAACCAGGGGTCGGCGGAACCCCTCGCCTGTTCAAGTCCGGATGGCATGGGCTAGTATTGAGGCAGGTTTCGGAGATTTGCATGAACGCTTTGAGCATTGTCGCGCTGCTGTTACTGGCGTCGCCACAGGTGGCCGAGCAAAAACCTGGCAGCGAAACCGTGCTCGGCCCACAAAACCCGGAACTTCACGAGGGTGCGGAACTGATCAAGGCAGGCAACGTATCTCAGGACCCGGAGATGGTACGCCGGGGCATTGAACTGACCCAGGCCGGGCTAAGATATGCCAGGGGCGATCGCGACGAAAACGCCGGCCTCTCCAATCTGTGCGCGGCATTCATAATCATCAGGGATCTGGACCGCGCCATTGGCTATTGTGACCTGGCGATTCAACGAGACCCGAACAACTGGCACGCATACAGCAACCGGGCGCTGGCCTACATTTTCAAAAAGGACTTTGCCGCCGCCGAACGCGATCTCAACCGCGGCCTGGAGATACAGCCAAACTCGCGCATTCTGGAAAAAGTCAGATTGCTGTATCTCAACGAAACCGACCCCGTGGAACCGCAGGTCGTAATCGATGATCGCGGCAGCATCGATGTACAGCAACTGCCCGAATAGATTTCACCGGGCTGCGGCTGTGGCCTGTTTGCTGTTGCTCGTGGCGCATGCCGCTGTCGCGCAAGAGGCGGCGGTCTCGATGGATGCTGTCGTCGATGATCGTCAGCCGCGCAGCACCTTCGTGCCGGAATACCCGCAAAAGGCATTGGAGCAGCGCCGCGAGGGCAGCGTTACGGTCTGTTTTTTCATCAGCACGGCGGGCACGGTTGAACGCGCGAAAATCAGAAAGAGCAGTCACCGTATTTTTGAAAAACCGGTGTTGCGAGCAATGCGCGCATCAACATTTGAACCCCTGGAAAACGATGAGCAGGCTTCGCCCAAAAAGACCTGTCGCACGTTTCATTTTCGCCTGCAGCATTTGAAGGAAAAACCGGCGGCTGGCTAGCTGCGCGCTGGGCGATTTGCCTGTAACGCCTTTAGTATCCTGTCACCCGCTTCGGCAACAGAGCGGCCTACACTGATCAGGCCGT
>DATCZF010000094.1:0-12485 GCA_036526055.1 Woeseiaceae bacterium | reverse complement strand
AAGCTGCGGGACACCGAGTTTCTCACCTGGGAGGCCACCTCAGTATTGGACGAGGACGGACTCCACAAAGCGAACCTTTGGTACGTTTGGAAGCTCGAGTGGCTGGACAAAGACGGTTTCGAGCTTTACCTCGTCAATGATGAATTTGAGGACATTGGCGAGGTCACGACACGGCGCCAGGCGGAACGCCTTATAAAGCGCAACCTGAAGAACCCGGACCTGTTCGAAGAACCCAGCTATCGCTTTTACCGCATCGCACCCGGCGACTATGAGCGGGCTGTCGAATTGATGTCTGACACCATCGTCTGCAATTTCGACGATTGCTGAGACTGGGTTAGCAGGGGCCCCGGCTTGTATCCGCAATTTCCCGGCATAAGCTGGATTACGCCCTACGGGCTGGCGCTGGTCACCGGGCTGCTGGTCGCCTGGGCCTGGTCCAGAAAGCGTGCTGCCGCGGCAGGGCTTGATGCCTCGCACGTTGATCTCATCGTGCCGCTCGGTTTTCTCCTGAGCGCTTTTGGGGCGGCCCTCTTTGCCTGGCTGGTGCCGGCCGATGCTTCATGGGCCGGCGATGCCGCGTCAATGCCGGGACGCAAGCGGCTCTCCACCATGCTGCTGACGATTGGCGTCGTCATCTTCGTGTATGGCCGCTTCGCACACCTGCCGCTACGCCGTTTTGCCGATGTTTTTGCCCTGCCCTTTCTGCTATGCATTGCCATCGGCCGCATCGGCTGCCTGCTGGCCGGTTGCTGCTGGGGCGATATTGTCGATCCGGCCCAACTCGGCGCCCTTGCTCACACGGATCTTGGCAACCAGGTGAACACTCTTGCCTGGTTTGGCGGTGAAGCGTTCCCGCTGGCCATTCACTACCCGGCCGGCAGCTTCGCCTGGCAGCAGCAGCTCGTGCTTGGCCTGATCGACAGCGATGCGCCGCAGTCCCTCGCCGTGCACCCGGCGCCGTTGTATGAGTCGGCAGCACTATTGTTATTGCTCGCCGTTCTCGGCGCCGCGGAAAAAGGCTTGCGCCAGCCCGGGCAGCTGGCATTGCTGACGATGGTTGCCTATGCGCTCATAGCCATCGTGATGGACCTGGTGAGAGCGGACAACGCCGCGATATTCGGCCCGCTGACGTTTACGCACGTGATCTGCGTGGTAATACTCGCGGCAGCCCTGCCGCTCGGCAAAAGGGTATTCCAGCCGGTGAGTTGAGCGGCTAACGCGCTCTGGATGGGGCCGATGCAGCCGGATTGAAAAAATGTAAGCAGCGCTGCACGGTTGTGCAGCGCAAGCATTGTTGACTCACCCGGCTCAGGCGATAAACAGCGCGTAGATCAGACCGATGGTGCCGAGCGCGGCGCCACCATAGCAGAGGGTACTGACCAGGCCATCGGCGCGTATGCCGAAATCATGGGCAGTAATGCGCAGGCGATGCGCCGCGTGCCACATGATCAAAAACAGCACGCCGAAAACGCATAGCGCACCCAAGGGGTTGGCAACCAGCGCGCTCATGCGTTCGTAAGAAAACGCTTCCGCGCCGAAAAATCCCAGCGGCACACCGAGTCCGACCACGAACACGATGGCCGGAAAAACGAATGCCGAGAGGGTGCCGCCACCGGCGAACAATCCCCAGATCAGTGGTTTGTTTGAACGTCCCATGTCTACATCCCCACCAGGTAAATAATGAGCGCCGAGGCGACCAGGAAGCCGAACCAGTGCGCGCCGACGATGATGCTGCCCGCCAGCGGTTTGCCGGCCCGCCGCAACGGCATGGCCTTGGGCGTGACCTGGAACCAGCTGTAGGTGTGATACGCGGCAAAGACAAGGGTGAACAGCGTCAGTATCTGGCCGCCGTTGCCCCACAGGGCCTGTAAATAGGCGTCATAGGCCGCCTCACCTTGTGCCAGCCGAATGAGGCCGACGACGATAACGAGCGAGTAAGCACACAGGAAGGCCGAGGAAACCTCTCGTGCCATGTAACGAATGTATCGCGGTTGTTTCAGCCACCAGGTCGATCGCTGAACCGGACGAATATAGGGTCGACGGCTCATTGTTTCCTCCATGGCATCAAAAAGTCTTTGAAGTAATCCACCGTGCTCGCAATCTTGGTCTGCTGGATTGCCGCCGCCGGGTCGACCGTCTTCGGGCAGACGTCGGAACAGGCGCCGACAAAACTGCATTCCCAGATGCCGGGGTTGCTGGCCACGACATCCTGTCTGGCAGCCCGGCCCACGTCACGGGAATCGATGTTGTAGCGATGCGCCAGTGCCAATGCCGCGGGTCCGATGAAGTCGGCATTCAGCGAGTACTGCGGACAGGCTGAATAACACAGCAGGCAGTTGATGCACTGCGTGTACTGCTTGAACATCGACAGCTCTTCGGGGCTTTGCTTGTAAGGCCCGTCATCGACCGAGCGCTCTTCCTTCGCAACGATGTAAGGCTTGACGCTGCCGAGCTTTTCGACGAAGTCATCGATGTCGACGATGAGATCGCGTTCCACCGGGAAGTTCTGCAGCGGCTCGACCCGAATCTTGTCCTTGTAATCCCGCATGAACGTATGACACGACAACACGGGCTCGCCGTTGACGACCATGCCGCAACTGCCGCAGACCGCCATGTGGCAAGACCAGCGATAGGCAACCGTGCGGTCAAGGTTCTCCTTGACGTAGTTGATCGCATCGAGAATGACCCAGTCATCGTGAAAGGGAACCTCGTAGGTTGCGAAATAGGGTTCCGCATCCTTCTCCGGGTCGTAACGAAATATTTCGAGTTGAATAGTGTCGCCGCTCATTCCTGTGCGCCTCCATAGACACGTTCCGCAGGCTGGGAGCGCGTGATTGTCACGTCGCGGTAATCGATCTTCGGTTTACCGTCCGGCGAGTAATACGCCAGTGAGTGCCTGAGGAAGTTTTCGTCGTCCCGCTTCACGTAATCGAGGCGCTGGTGCGAGCCTCGCGATTCCTTGCGGTTCAGGGCCGAGTTCGCCATCGCACAGGCGACGTCGATCATCGAGTCGAGTTCGAGGGCTTCTGCGAGATCCGTGTTGTAGACGCGGCTCTTGTCCTGCAGTGAAATATTGGCCGCCCGTCCGCGAATCTCCGCCATCAGCTCGCAGGTTTCGATCAGCGACTTCTCGGTCCGGTAAATGCCGGCGCCCTGCTCCATCGTCGCGTTCATTTCCTTGCGCAGACCCGGAATGCTCTCCGCGCCCTGCTCGCGCGAGAACAGCGATTCGAGCCGGCTTGACGTCCTGGCCGCTTCCTGCTCGGCCGCCGCACTGTTCGGCGTACCGGCCGCCCTGGCGAACTCCGCGGCACCGCGTCCGGCGCGGGCACCAAATACCAGCAGCTCGGTCAGTGAATTGGAACCCAGGCGATTCGCCCCGTTGATGCTGACGCAAGCACATTCGCCCGCGGCATACAGGCCGGGAAGCGTGGTTGCAGCGTCGATGTTCGTGTCGATACCGCCCATCGTGTAGTGCACCACCGGGCGCACCGGGATCGGATCATGTACCGGGTCGACGCCGACGTAGCTTTTCGCCAGCTCCCTGACCATTGGCAAACGCTCGTTGATCTTCGCCTCGCCAAGATGGCGCAGGTCGAGGTGCACGACGTCGCCGTAATCGGTCTTGATCGTGCGGCCTTTTTGCTGCTCCTGCCAGAAGGCCTGGCTGAGGCGGTCACGCGGACCCAGCTCCATCGCTTTCTTGCGCGGCCACGGGTCGGGTGGGCCGAGGTTGTAATCCTGCAGGTAGCGGTAGCCGTCCTTGTTGACCAGCAAACCGCCTTCGCCGCGCGAACCCTCGGTAATCAGGATGCCCGTGCCCGGCAGGCCGGTCGGATGATACTGCACGAACTCCATGTCCTTGAGCGCCACACCGGCCCGGTAGGCCATCGCCATGCCGTCGCCGGTCTTGATGGCGCCGTTGGTGGTGAACGGGAATATGCGTCCCGCGCCGCCGGTTGCGATCACCACGGCTTTCGCCTTGAAGTAATACACCTCGCCGCTGTTCATCTGCAGCGCGGTCAGGCCGGCGCACTTGCCATCGACCACGACGAGATCCGTCGAGAAGAACTCGTCGTAGCGCTTGATGCTCGAGTACTTCAGCGAGGTCTGAAACAGCGTGTGCAGCAGGTGAAAACCGGTCTTGTCCGCGGCGTACCAGGTACGCTCGACTTTCATGCCACCAAACGGCCGAACCGCCACGCCGCCATCGGGCTTGCGGCTCCAGGGGCAGCCCCAGTGCTCGATTCGGGTCAGCTCGCGCGGCGCTTCATGGATAAAGAGCTCGACAGCATCCTGGTCGCATAACCAGTCGCCGCCGGCAACCGTATCATTGAAGTGATTGTCAAAACTGTCCTCGTCCTTGATAACGCCCGCGGCGCCGCCTTCGGCGGCCACGGTGTGGCTGCGCATCGGGTAGACCTTGGAAATCAGGGCGATATCGAGGGTGGGATCAGACTCTGCTACGGCAATGGCAGCGCGTAAACCCGCGCCTCCGGCACCGATTATCGCAACATCCGTTTCAACTATTTTCATAATCAGCTTTTTATTAATTAATGTGTTTAACGCTGACCCTGCATGCCCGGTTTAAAGGCTTCCCCCGTTCTTTTCCTGGTTACACGTCGTTAGTTACTTCGCACCCAGACTAGCAGGTTCGCGTTGCCACGACCTTTTGATAAAGGCCACCAAAATAAGTCTCCTTTCTCCAGCTAAAGCGGTCCGCATGCTGAGTGAAAGAAGAAATTTCATTGCGCCACAGGCTTTTCGCAAATGGCTCCAATTTCTTGAAAACAAGGCTCATGATCGGCCGCAGCGGATGTGCCCAGTGCGGCTTGTGATAATCGACGAATACCACCTTGCCGCCGACCGGCACGCTGCTCAGCAGCACGTCTGCCGCCCCTTGCTTGTAGTCGTCGGGGAGTTCGTGCATCAGGAAGTAGCAGCAAACGGTGTCGTAGTTTTCGCCTTCGAGGTGCAGAACGTCGGACTGCCGAACTTTTGCCTGGGGAAAGTCTTTCAGTTTACGGCGTACGTTGTTGACCTGGACCTCGGCAACATCGACCACCTCGAGGCTGCCCTCTGCCCCGATGTGTGCTGCGAGTGCCGGAGAGAACTTGCCGTATACGCAGGCCGGCTGCAGGACACGTTGCCCAGGCTCTATTTCCGTAAACGCGGCACGTTCCAGTTTGTTGTGCTGTTGCCAGAGAATCGTGCGAACGACGATTTCCTTATCCAGGAACTGCATGTGTTTCGGGTTGAGGTAGGCCCAGTTGTAAATACTGTCCAGGTACTCAGGTACTTTCTTGGCCGATTCCGCGGTCGAGTTCTGCATATCTAAACGTGTCTCCCTGTCTTTCCGAGATGAGGTTGCTGACTTAAACACGTTTCCGATCCATGAACAACTTTCAGCGGAAATCAAAAACCGCAATGCGCGCTGCCGTTATTCGCACAGCACATTCCATTCCGGCCAACAACCGCTCACCATTCGGCGAGGCGTTTCTGCCGGCAAGCATTTTTCTACTGCTGCGGGTTCGCGCCGGCCCGATCCTGTTGTGAATTTACGGGCCAAACGGCGCGCGTTTCCCAAGTCTTCTGCGGTCATTTATACCCGCCCAAACCGTTGACAGGTATAGGTATTTGCCACTCCGCGAGGCGCTCGACCAGCCCCGGAAATGCACTGTCGGCACAGGCCGGCGACGAGTGCGGACGATGCGCAAACCGCGCTGAAAAGGAGTGACACACGGCGAATATGCAGCTTGCAAATACCACGATCGACAAACGAATGAGGCATTCGGCTCGACGGCGGCGGCCCGGCCTGTCCCTGTGCACTGCCGCATCAGGCCGGCGGCGCCGGGGCCGGTTTTCAGGCTGCCTGCGCGTCGCGTCGCGGCGAAATACCGAGTTTGTACGAATTTTGACGCTAAAATTATAAAAATCAGTAACTTAGCATCTTTTAATCCGTAAAAGCCCTGACGCGACAGCTGCTCCCTGATCGTTAAACTAGCGGTTTGGGCGGGCCGCGTTGCGGCCCGAAACCGTCCCGGGTGCGATTCAAGGGAATTAATACCACCAAAACCCGTCAAAAAAGGCCCCCAAAAGGGTAAGATACGCACCCCAAGAACAAGGAGTGAGAAGAAAAATGAGTCAAGGCTCACGCCTCCACATCCCTCATCCTCCAGCCCGCCCCGGCGAGCAACCTGACTTCAGCTACCTGAAGACATCTCCCGCCGGAGCCGTCGCAAGACCCGACATAAATGCACAGGCCCACGACATCGAATACCTGTCGCAGGAACTGGTGCGGGTGCTGGACGATGATCACCAGGCCACGGGGCCCTGGGATCCACACCTCGATCCGCAAGAGCTGCAGATCGCCCTGCGTCATATGCTGCTCACCCGTATTTTCGATGCGCGCATGCAGCGCAACCAGCGTCAGGGCAAGATCACGTTTTACATGCAGTCGACCGGCGAAGAAGCCGTATCGGTAGCCCAGGGCATGGCCCTGAGGCCGAGTGACATGTGTTTTCCGTCTTACCGGAACCAGGGGCTTTATGTCGTGCGCGGCCGCAACATCGTTGACCTGATGTGCCAGTGCCTGTCGAACACTCGCGACATGTGCAAAGGCCGCCAGCTGCCAGTCATGTATCACTGGGCAGACGGCAATATCTTCTCGATCTCCGGCAACCTCGGTACACAGTTTCCACAAGCCGTTGGCTGGGCCATGGCATCGGCCATCAAGGGCGAGGACCGGGTTGCAGTGAGCTGGATCGGCGACGGCACCACTGCCGAGGCTGATTTCCACTATGCCATCACGTTTGCCTCGGTGTATCGCGCGCCGGTCATCCTGAACGTCGTCAATAACCAATGGGCAATCTCCACCTTCCAGGGTTTTGCCGGTGGTGAGAAGAGCCCCTTCGCAGCTCGCGGACCCGGCGTCGGCATTCCCGGCATTCGGGTCGACGGCAACGATTTTCTCGCGGTCTATGGCGCCACGCAGTGGGCCGCCGAAAGAGCACGCAAAGGCTTCGGCGCGACGCTGATCGAGCATGTCACCTACCGCCAGTCGGCACACTCCACGAGTGACGACCCGTCACGTTACCGGCCAAAGGATGAAGCTGCCGCCTGGCCGCTCGGCGATCCGATCGAAAGGCTGAAGGGCTATTTGATCGCTAACGGCGAATGGTCGGAGGAACGCCACGAGGCTCTCACCGCGGAACTGGAGGAGCACGTACAGGCCGCGTGGAAGGAAGCCACGTCCTACGGCACGCTGACCGAAGGACCCTGGCTGGATAACGACCTGATGTTCGAGGACGTGCTGCAGGAATTGCCGCCTCATCTCGAAAAACAACGCGCTGAATTGCGCGCACTGGAGGAATGACAGTGGCGCAGATGAACATGATACAGGCGCTGAATTCAGCGATGGACATAATGCTCGAGCGCGACCCGGCGGTCGTCATCATGGGCGAGGACGTGGGCTTTTTTGGCGGCGTCTTTCGTTGCACCGATGGTTTGCAGCGCAAGTATGGCGAACACCGCGTCATCGACGCGCCGATCGCGGAAGGCGGTATCATAGCGGCGTCGATCGGCATGGGCGTCAACGGGCTGCGACCCGTCGCCGAGATTCAGTTTGCCGATTACATTTACCCGGGTTTCGACCAGATCGTCAGCGAACTGGCCCGCCTGCGTTACCGCAGCGCCGGCGAATTTTTCGCGCCGGTAACGATTCGCACTCCGTGTGGCGGGGGCATTCGCGGCGGCCAGACGCACTCGCAAAGCCCGGAAGGGATCTTCACCCACGTCAGCGGCTTGCGTGTCGTAATGCCGTCCAACCCCTACGATGCAAAGGGCCTGCTGATCAGCTCCATCGAGAGCGACGATCCGGTGATCTTTTTCGAGCCCAAGCGCATTTATAACGGACCCTTTGACGGCGACCCCGACAAGCCGGCCATTCCCTGGAGCACACACGCCAAAGGCGAAGTGCCCGCGGGACATTTCACGGTGCCGCTGGGCGTTGCCGAAATCGTCGAAACCGGCAGCGACATGACCGTGATCACTTACGGCACCATGGTGCATGTTTCACAGGCCGCGGCAAAGCTGGCAGGCGTGGATGCCGAGATCATCGATGTGCGCTCGCTGGCGCCGCTCGATACCGAAACGCTGGTCAACTCTGTCAAAAAGACCGGGCGCTGCGTTATCGTGCACGAGGCGACCCGCTTCGGTGGCTTCGGTGCGGAGCTGTCAGCCACCGTCCAGGAAGAGTGTTTCTGGTATCTCGAAGCGCCGATCGAGCGCGTCGCCGGTTGGGATACACCCTACCCGCACGCCTTCGAATGGGAGTATTTTCCGGGACAGAAACGCGTTGCCGCGGCACTGACAAAGGTTATGGAGGCAAAATGAGTCGTTACGTTTTCAAACTTCCGGACTTGGGGGAAGGCCTGGTAGAAGCCGAGGTATTGCAGTGGTATGTGAAACCCGGCGACAGCGTAACGGAAGACCAGCCGGTCGTTGACATGATGACCGACAAGGCGTCGGTTGAAGTCCCGGCACCGGTTTCCGGCAGGGTCATCTCCATTAGTGGTGAGCCCGGCGACATGCTCGCCGTGGGCTCGGAACTGATTGTTTTCGAGACCGAGGCAGACGCTGCCGAGGAGACAGCTGCAGCGCCAGCCGCCGAAGCGGCCGCGAAGCCCGAGGCCGCCGCACCGGCCAAGGCTGCGGAACCGGCAAAAGCGCCGGCGCCCGCAGCGGCACCACGAGCGGCGACCGGTTCCGAGAAAATACTAACCTCACCGGCCATTCGCCGCATCGCGCGCGAAGCCGGCGTCGACCTCCACCGAGTACCGGGGACCGGGCCACGCGGCAGGATTCAGCGCGCGGATCTCGAGGCCTTCATGGCCAGCACGCCCGATGCGGCCGCGATGCAGCCAACGGCGCGTGCGCCGCTGAAGGGTATCGAGGAAATCAAGGTCATCGGTGTGCGTCGCGTAATCGCGGAAAACCTGCTTGCCAGCAAGCGAAACATTCCGCACTTCACCTACATCGAGGAAATCGACGTCACTGACCTCGAATCCCTGCGCGTTTACCTGAACAGCAAGCGTCGCGAAGGCGAGGCGTCATTGACCTACATGCCGTTCATCGCGCTGGCGCTGGTTAAGGTGCTGCGGGAGTTCCCGCAATGCAACGCGCTTTACGATGCCGAGCGCGGCGTGATCATTCGCCACCAGGGCATTCACATCGGTATCGCGACACAAACGCCGGATGGCCTAAAGGTGCCGGTACTTCGGCATACCGAGGCCCGCTCTCTCGCGGACGCTTCCGCCGAGATACGGCGTGTCAGCGAAGCCGCCAGAACCGGCAAGGCGAAAAAAGAGGAGTTGTCCGGCTCGACGATCACGATCACCAGCCTGGGCAAGCTCGGCGGCATTGCCTCGACGCCGATCATCAACGCACCGGAAGTCTCGATCATCGGTGTCGCCCGGGCGGTCGAACGACCGGTCGTGCTCGATGGCAACATCACGATACGCCGCATGATGAACCTGTCGTCCTCGTTCGATCATCGATTCGTCGATGGCTTCGACGGCGCCTCGATGATCCAGGCGTTGAAAGAGCGCCTGGAGCACCCGGCAACGATCTTCATCGACGACTGAAAAAAGCGTTTGTCTCGAGAAAGAACGCCGGCTCAAGAGCCGGCGTTTTTTATTGCGCCGATTCCGCCTGCCGTTGCTGCACAATTCGATCCGGATTCATGCCAAGGAGCAAAATCAACGGCAGCAATGGCAGGACCGCCATGACGAGAAAAAACTGCTCATAACTCGGCTCAGCACCAAAGACCCATGCCAGCCAGGTATTCAGCTTGGCACCCACTGCGTAACCGACGTTGCCGAGCGCCATGTACAGCGTAAATTGGGTTGCTGCAGCCTTGGTCCAGCTCACTTTCATGGCCAGTGAAAAGAAGCTCACTGCTGCCATTGCCACCAGCCCCTTGAAGATTGGGTACAGCAAATAATGAGGATACGCGGTGAGTTCCCAATAGGCGGAAGTCAGCGCATAGGCGAAAAAGACGCCGGACGTGGCAATCATTGCCAGCGTGCAAACACGCCGGCGCCCGAAGCGGTCCGACAGCAATCCGCCGAGTATTGCCCCGATAACATTCGTGGTCACACCCGAAATTCCAGCCATCGAAGAGTAAGCCTCGACGCTCCAGCCCAGTTTCTGCACAAACATTTCGGCGACCAGCGGATCGAACAGCCCTTCGCCAACAATGTATACAGACGCAAACAGCGCCAGCGAAAATGTCGTTCGCGTCGACAAGGCCCGCTTCAACTCCGAAAACGTCTTGCCCAGGCTCCGCTGCATGCGGGCATTTACTGCCATCGCAACACCGGCGCTCCATGGAAACTTTTTCTCGCCACGACGTTCCGGTATTTGAATCAACAGCACCAGTACAGCGCAGATCATCAGCGACTGGACAAGCACTGCGGTTTCCAGGCTCGTGGCGACAACAAGCCAGGCCATGCCGGCGCCACCCACCGCAATGCCAAAATTCTTGGAGGCCCACATTAGCGCGTTGACTCGACCGCGTTCCGCATCTGTCAGTAAATCGACCGCCAGCGAATCCGTGGCAACGTCCTGAAGCGCTGCGAAGCAGTTATGCACGAAAAACGCCCAGGCGATGAATTGCAGCGTCGATGCACTCGTCAATTCGCCGGACAGGACGACAACCATGAGCGTTACGGCCATACCCGCCTGGGCAAAAATGATCCACGGGCGTCGCAGTCCCAGCGATGCGACTCGGTAGGTATCGATCATCGGGGCGTAGAAGAATTTGAAGGTCCAGGGCAGTATCGCCAGCGCCGCAACGGTTGCGGTGTCCGCTTTGCCGTGACCGGCGGCACTGAGTGTCGCGATCAACGCGATCGTCGCAAAGCCCCAGGGAAATCCCTGGCAGAAATACAGCAGGGACAGCGTACCTGCCCGTAATCCACGGTGAGTCGCCAGATCGTGTGCGGCGTGCGCTCTGCTCAACACATTCCCCTTGCTGAGCAGTGACTGCTGCAGCTGCTGTCGTCATTGCACTGGCTATGTCTTGCTGGCTTCGTCTTGGCGCGAAGTTGGATTCAGCTTAGCACGAATGTCGGAATGGACCACAAGCCGGGGCACTGACTCCCCGGCTCCTGCTGTTCAGCGCCTCAGCACTTGATGCGTTCCATCGCCGGGTCGTACATCGGCCGCAGGGAGACTTCGGCCGGGTGCATCTTGCCGGCAATGTTGACCTCCCACTTGCCGCTGGCGAGATAGTCCGCGTCGACCGGATCGCCCTCGACCATCGCCAGGCCGATCGCGCCGCCCAGCGTGTGGCCGTAGGAGGCGGCGCGCACGTCACCGACCACGACGCCGTCGCGCAGCACGACTTCGGCACGGAACATCAGCGGTTCGGGATCCTTGAGAATCACCTGAACAAGCCGTTGCTTGTATGGCGGCATGGCTGCCTTCATCGCGACACAGGCTTCCTTGCCGATGAAATCGCCCGGTTTGTTGAGGTTGACCGCGAAGCCCAGACCCGTTTCATAAGGATTGTCGGTGTTGTCGATGTCGTGGCCATAATCGCGGTAGCCCTTTTCCATGCGCAGGCTGCCCAGCGCTTTAAGGCCGGCCAGGCGCAGGCCGAATTTCTTGCCAGCCTCCATGATCGCGTCGTAGACGTGCAGCGCGTGCTCGGACGGAATGTTGAGCTCGTAACCGAGTTCGCCGGCATAGGTAATGCGCACGCACATCAGGCGCGCCAGCCCGATATCGATTTCCTTAACCGCGCGAAATGGAAACGCGTCGTTGGAGAGATCGACGCTGGTGAGCGACTGCAGCAGTTCGCGCGATTTCGGCCCCTGGATATTGAGCTGGCCGTAGCCGCTGGTCACATCCGTGACAAACACGTGCTGATCGTCGCGAATGTGCCGCCTCATCCAGGTCTCGACATGCCGGTGCGCGGTATCGGACGCAACTACCATGAATTTCTGGTCGTCGATCTTGATAACCGTCAGGTCGGCCTCGAGCTTGCCCTCGTCGTTGAGCCATTGCGTGTAAGTGATACGGCCGGATTCGCCATTAACCGCGTTTGCCGACAGGTAATCGAGAAATTCACCCGCATCCCTGCCCTGCACCAGGAACTTGCCCATGAAGGACATGTCCATCGCGATCACGTCCTCGCGGCAGGCGCGGTGCTCTTCCTCCCACCAGGGGAACCAGTTCTCCCGGCCCCAGGAATATTTGTCGATCTTCGGCTCATGGCCCTTGGGCGCGTACCAGTAGGGCGATTCCCAGCCACTGATGTCACCGAAGTAGGCGCCGGCCGCTGCGAGCCGGTCATGGAACGGCGAGCGCTTCGCGCCGCGTGCCGTCAGCATCGACCGCGACGGGTAGGAGCACTTGTAAACCTTGCCGAGCGATTCGTGGGCGCGTTGCCGGCGAGACTCGGGGTTATTCTGGAACGT
>DATCZF010000093.1:0-14111 GCA_036526055.1 Woeseiaceae bacterium | reverse complement strand
CAATCGATATTTGGGAATCCAGCCATAGAAAACGCTCTTAAAATTGAATCGAAAACGCACCCAAACGCGACGGATGCCGGACAATTGGTGCGTCACATTTCAAACGGCTGATTTGGGTCATCAGCTGCCATTAAACCACATCTTGATCCAATGTCCGCTTCCGGGTGCAACGGTGACGAAGGTCGAGCAGGCTTTTCTGGAGGGGCTGATTGATGGGGCGCAAATGGAGTTGGCGAATCTTTGCCTTGAGGCAAATAAAAGCCAAATTGAACGAAAACGCTACCCCTGTTGCTACCCCAAAAGAAAACGGGCCCCATAAGGACCCGTAACATTTTGTTTTATATGGTGCCGGCACCAGGAGTCGAACCCGGGACCTACTGATTACAAATCAGTTGCTCTACCAGCTGAGCTATACCGGCATGCTGTATCTTCCCAGGGCCCTTTTGTATCTCTCAACAGCCCTGCAATGCAAACTGGGGCCGCATTATTAGTGTTTCGCGCAAATCGAGCAAGTCGGCCGGTCAATTTTTGCGGCGTTCACCGCAGCGTACCCGGACAGCTCGCCGCCTCGCCCTGCAATACCCGCTCGGAACCGAACTGCCGGACCAGCCCTTGTATGGCAGTACCTGCCGGCAACCCGATATCGACAAAGTACACACTGACATCGCGATAGCGGGGGGAGACATCAGCGAGCAGGCCGAGTTCTTCTACCTGTTGGCGCACACTTTCGGCACGTGCCTGCTCCCCGAATACGCCAATCGAAATGTTTGTGCCCTCGTCGCCCGCATAGGCATAGGCGTCACCCAGTCGCGCTTCGCGCAGGGTCTCGAGGTAGGCTGTTTCGGTGTCAACATCGGCGACGTTTCGAACCTGTACCCAGTGACCGACGAAAGCCTGCGTAACCCCTTCTCTGATGACCGCCTGCTGCCCATCGGCCTCGGCCGAGCGGCGTGCATCCGCAGCGTCCGCAAAATCATCGAACGGCCCGATGCTGATGCACGCTTTGCCCACCGCGGCGGCAATTTCGGCAATTTGTCCCTCGCCGAGGACCGCACCAACGCTGGCCACGGGCTCGGCAATCCGGTTCGTGCGGACGTCGCTCGCCAGCCCGAACGTGGACTGGTCCACCAGCACGACGCCGGCTTCTGCGGTTGGTTTCGCGTATTGCTGCCAGACAAAAAACAGTACATTTGCCAACAGCAACAGCAACAACAGGTTTTTCAACACTTTCTCCCTATTTCAGCATCGGCCGCGAGGAGTTGAAGCATGCGAAGTCCGGGCCGGCGGGTCAAGCCGATGAGCCCTCGCTCACGATTCTTATTTCGCCGGCAACGATCCTGACCTGGCTCCCTTGCCGCTCGACCAGCAGGGCACCGTCTGTGGCAACGCCCGCTGCCCGACCCCTCTGCTCCGCTTTGCCGTCTTCGTAACTCACGGTCTTGCCCAGCAGGTAATCATGGCGGCTCCACGCCTCTTTAAACGGGGCGAAACCATGCCGGTCAAATTCCACCACGGCCGTGACCCAGGCATCGAGAATCGCCGCGGCAAGTTCTACACTGTCCACCGGTTCCGCAACCACCTCCGCCAGTGTCGCAGGCCGCGCCGCCCAGCTGCCATCCATTCCCTGGGCCAGCGACGGTGCGTTTGCCAGGTTCAGGCCGAGGCCGACGACTACCGTCGTCGTTGCCGCGTCGGATTTGCGCAGCTCTGTCAGAATGCCACCCAGTTTGCCGCCATTTAGCACGAGATCATTCGGCCACTTGATCTGCACCCGGTCGGCACCCATTCGCTCCAGTACCGTTACGACCGCGATCGCCAGGGCCAGCGTCAGGCCGGACAGGTCGGCCGACTGCCGTCTCAGGGTAAAGGCCGCCGACAGGCACAGGCTCGCGCCAGGTTCGGATAGCCATGTCCTGCCCAGGCGGCCGCGCCCTTCATCCTGATGTTCCGCCAGCGCAACCCGGCAACGCCCCGCAAGGGGCGCCGGTTGCCCTGACAGCCAGGTATTGGTCGAAGAGATCGTCGCAAAGACGTGCACGCTGTCAACGACCGCCGCGGTTGTCTCCGCAAGGGAAGACTCGAGGCGGTGCGCGTCCTGCGGTTTTTCAGTCGGCCTGTTTGCGGACACGGTTGAAAATCATCACCTTGGTATTCTTGAACTCTGTTCCAGCGCGCATCCTCCCGATATTCGAGCGATGGCAAAAGATGATGAAGCCGGCGAGTACAACGCAGTAGATGAACAGCGGCTGCGCATCCGGCAGGCGGGTCACCGCCACATAAATCGCTGAAGCCGTCGCCGCGCTCATCGTGGCCAGGCCGACGTAACCGAAGATGATCAGCATTGCAGCCCAGACCAGCAGCGTGGGAATGATGAGCCAGGGCGCGATCACGATGAGTGTGCCAATATACGTGCCCGCCCCCTTGCCGCCGCGAAACCCGTGCCAGATCGGCCAGACATGACCGACCACGGACGCGGCAGCGCAGCACAGGATCAGCCATACCCGGGAAATGTCCGGGTCGGTGCCGATAAACGGCAAGTTCAGATCAGGAATAACGCCGGCGGCGACGACGCCTTTACCCACGTCGATTACCACTACGCCGAGGGCAAACAGGAGTCCCTGCGTGCGCAGTGCGTTTGTTCCACCGGCATTACCGCTGCCCATGGTGCGAATATCGACTCCGCCGCGCAACCAGCCCACGACCATCGCGCCCATGATCGAGCCAATGAAATAACTGAGAAGAAATTTACTGCCAAGTTCTAGCATGACGTCGCCTGCATACTGTGTTGTGACAATTCTGACAGGCCATTGTAGCATCGTTGTTCAATGCCGCTGCCCACGATGAATCTTATGCATAAGCGTTCCATCTTTGTAGTCCTCAACCCGACCGCCGGACGCGGCCGCGCGGCGCAAAAGATTCCCGTCATTCAGGCAATGCTGCAGGACGCCGGACTCGATTTTGAGCTGGTGCTGAGCACGGCACAGTCTGACATGGAACGAAGAATCTGCGAGGCAGTTGAAGCGGGGGCCACGCGCGTTATCGTGGGGGGCGGCGACGGCAGCATTCACGAAGCCTGCAACGGCATCCTCAGGGCCGGTGGCGGCGCCGGGCTGGGCATCATTCCGATCGGCACCGGCAACGATTTCATCAAGGGCGCCGGCATACCGCTCGACTGGCGCAAGGCGACAGCGGCGCTGATCGACCGTATTCAGCAGGGCACACCGGCTCGCGCCATCGATGCCGGCAGGATGAATGACCGTTATTTCGCCAATGGCGCCGGCATCGGCTTTGACGCCAAGATCAATCGGCTGTCGCAAAACATTCGCCTGAAGATCGGCGGAATCGTTTACCTGATCGGGGTCGCAAAGGGGCTGATCGACGGTGTTATTACGCCGGATGTAAAAATGACATACAGCGGTGGCGAGTATTCAGGGCCCGTGACGCTCGCCAACGTCAGCAATGGACCATGGGTCGGCGGCGTGTTCAACATTGCGCCGATGGCGAATAATGCGGATGGCGAGCTCGATCTCATCTTTGCTGACCCGCTGACGCGACTGCAGGTCATCCCTCTCGTTCCGAAGATCATGCGTGGCACCCACATCAACACACCGGTAGTCCATCACCGCAGGATTCGGCATATTACTATTGAGGCCAGCGCCCCGGTTCCCGCACACATGGACGGCGAGGTCGTACCCATGGGCACGCATTTCGAGATTGAAGTCCTGCCCGCTGCGCTGCGGCTACTTTGATCGCGACCGCGAACCCAGGTAGATAGCACACAACGCTATCGCAGCTCCGATAAACTCAATCGTCGTTGTCGGACGGGCAAAAAACAGGATGTCCCAGGCAAAACTCAAGGTCGGCTGAAGCAGCAGGGCGATGCCGACCTCCGTTGTCCCGACGCGGGACAGGCTGCTGGCAATCGCCATCATTCCCAGGCCGTTGGCTATAACGCCATAGACGATCAACCACGAGGCGTCGCGCAACGTCGGTATTGCCAGCGAGACGTTTTCAACCATAGCGACGCCACCCAGAATGCCGGCAACGAGCAGACTCATGACTGCAATTTCACTCAGTGGCAACCGCGTGTCGGAATAAGCGCGTGCCTGGCGCATGGCCAGCAGGTATCCGGCGTAGCTGACTGCAGTCAGCAGCCCGAGGACGACACCCAGGCGGTATTCGCTTGCCAGTGAATTCCAGTCGAGGCCGACGATCATCACCAGTCCCGTTATGGCCAGCGGAATGGCAAGCAGCTGACGTGCGGACGGTCGTTGACCAAAAACGACGATACCTGCGGCGGCCATGATGAATACCTGGAAATTCGCCAGCAGCGTCGACAGCCCGGGACCTATGTAAAGAATACTGCGATGCCAGAACCACAGATCGAGCGAAAAGAAGACCGACGACACGATCAGGGCGATCCAGGCTGCGCGGACAAAACGAATCTTCCTGCCCGTGATTGCAATGAACGCCAGCAAAACGCCACCGCCCACGAGCGCTCGATAGAAACCGCTGGTTGTCGGCGGCACGTCGACCAGTTTCACGAAAACCGCCGAGAAACTGATCATCACCGCACCGGCAAACAGCCTGAAATGCGGATTATTCAGCAATGTGCTCATCGTTGCGGTGATCAGGGTGTTCATTCATATCGCCGGGGCATAGCGCACAATAGCCAACGGCAACCATCCAGCCAAGCCCTTGATGCATATTGCCGCTGTACCGCAAAGGCAATGAATTTTGCCGCGCATACCCTTTTGGCAATATTCGCTTGACATATATTTAGATATCTGTCTAAATCTCGAAATGTCATCCACACAGCAACCAGTTTTCAAGGCGCTGGCCGACCCAACCCGGCGCCAGATTCTCAAAGCCCTGCAGCAGGGCTCGTTGACTGCCGGGGAGCTTTCGGAACGATTTCCCATAACCCGCGCATCGCTTTCCCATCACTTCAGCATACTCAAGAACGCGGATCTGGTTCGAGCGGAACGTCGCGGCCAGCACATCGTCTATTCTTTGAATACGACCGTATTCCAGGAAGTCACGCAGATGCTGATGGATGTCTTTGCGGTGCACGAAGAAAAGACCAAGGATAATTAGCGGGAGCAGTACAGCATGAAGACCAAGACTGCCGACATTATCAGCATTGCCATGATGGCGTTTATCGCGGCGCTGACGATGTACGTCTACCCTGAACTTCCTGAACAGATGCCGACCCACTGGAATGCACAGGGGCAGGTGGACGATTACACCGCCAAACCCTGGGGCGCCATTATTTTTCCGGCACTGGCGCTGGCCGTGTTCCTGATCATGAAGCTCATTCCGATTATTTCGCCCCGCGGATTTCGAACGGATGAGTTTCGCCCCGTCGTGAATATATTCCAGGTTTCACTGGTCGCTTTCATGGCCGGTATCGGCACGATGACGATCCTGGAGGCGCTCGGCTACCCCATGCCCGTAAATCGCCTGGTATTTGCGGCAACCGGGCTTTTGTTGATCATTCTCGGCAACTTCATGGGCAAGGTGAGAAAAAACTTCTTCCTCGGCATCCGCACACCCTGGACACTGGCCAGCGATGAAGTCTGGAGCCGCACGCATCGACTGGGCGGACGTATGCTGATGCTGGGCGGCGCCGTCATGGCATT
Source organism: Woeseiaceae bacterium (assembly GCA_036526055.1). GTDB lineage: Bacteria > Pseudomonadota > Gammaproteobacteria > Steroidobacterales > Woeseiaceae > JAHEFE01. The sequence continues at coordinate 8,469 of DATCZF010000093.1, read as the reverse complement.
GAGCGCGGTTATCGATATACCGATACAGCTTGGCGTTTCTGCCGTGGTCGTGCTTGCCCTGCTGCCGGTTGCCTACTCATTCGTGCTTTACCGCAGGCTGGAGGGTTTCGGTCCCGACGCCCCGATCGACGACGAGCTGGGCAGCAGCGAAGACTAGCCTAGCCCAGTAACCATTTGCTGCGGCGCGCGGCGCGCGCCTCTGTCGCCGACTGGGTTTCCTGCAGGTAACAGGTATCGTTCGGTGGCGCCTCCAACCTGGCCTGCAGCTGCATCAGTTCATCACCCCTGAAAACCGAGATGGTAACGACATCGCCCTCGCGATAACGCCGCACGCGCTTTTCTGCATTTGCCGCATTGAGTTTCAGGCTGTCGAGCGCAATGACCTCGTCATCGGGAGCAATGCCGCCAAGCTCGGCAGGGCTGCCTGAGTGCACAGACCTGACAAAGGTGTTGCCGTTTTTGTTTTCCAGCACCGCACCCAGCCAGGCGCGAGGCCGCTGGCCGGACGACGGCTTGCCCCCCGAATCCTGGTTGCCTTCCGCCGGGCGCAGGTTCCAGTCAATCGCAAATTCCCTGAACAGGGCGGCGAGCGGAATCTCCTCGGTACCACGCACGTAGCGCTCGAAGAAATCCTGCAGATCGAGGCCGGTCACTTCCTCGACGACCGCTTCGATACCGCGTTCCGGCATGCCTTCCCCGGTTTCTCCAAAACGCGACCAGCATTCACGCATCACGGAGTCCAGTGAAAACCGGTCCTCGGTCTTCAGCCGAATGGTCAGATCCAGTGCCAGGGCAATCAGCGACCCTTTCGTGTAATAGCTGACAATTGCGTTCGTCGAATTGGCGTCCTGCTTGTAAAACTTGGTCCAGGCGTCAAAGCTCGACTCCTCCACCGATTGTTTGAAACGCCCTCGACTTCGCAGCACGCGCGTAATCGTTTGTGACAGCAGCTCCAGGTAGCTCTTCGTGTCAATGAGCCCGGAACGCAGCAGCATCAGGTCGTCGTAATAGGACGTGATGCCCTCGAAAACCCACAGCAGGCCGGTATGCACTTCCCTGCGCAGGTCATACGGCGTGAACGCCGCCGGCTTCATACGCTTCACGTTCCAGAGGTGGAAATACTCGTGGCTGCATAATCCGAGGAATTTGCGGTATGCCGTTTCGATTTTGTCCTCGCCACGACGCGGCAGGTCATCGCGTCCACAGATCAGGCTTGAGGACCATCTGTGCTCCAGTCCCCCATAGCCATCGCCGACCGCAACGACCAGGAATACATATCGATCCAGATCCGCTGGCGCGCCTAGAAACCGCAGTTGCTGCTCACAAAGCTTTTCCAGGTCGTGACACAACCGTCCCATGTCAGCGTGAATCTTGCCGCGAATGGCTATTGCATGCGGTATGCCGGCAACATCGAATTCACCAATGGTCAGCTGGCCAATCTCGACTGGATGGTCGATGAGCTCATCGTAGTTCGACGCCTGGTACACGCCAAAACCGTATTCCGGCGCGCCTTGCCGACGCATCGAGGTTGCCACCCGCCAGTTGCCGGCGACCTCGCCGACCGGGGGCCTGATATCCAGCTCGCACGGTAAATCTGCCTGGCCATCGACCAGGAAGAACGTGCAGGCGCCATTGAAATAGGCATGGGTGGTATCGAGGTGAGCGCCGCGCACGCTCAGGTCATAGGCATAAATTTCTGCGAAGACGGTCAACTTGCCCCGGCAGGGCTCACACCGCCAGGTACTCTTGTCCTGCTTGCTTACCGCTACCGGCTCGCCGGCTTCGTCCTGCGCTCGAACCGAGATGATATGTTTCGCGTAGTCCCTGACCATATAGCTGCCCGGAATCCACGCCGGTAATGACAGCACCTGGCCCGCCGCGCCCGGATTCGCAATCTCCAGTGCAACCTCATACAAATGGGCAGCGGGACTGACTGGCGTGATGCTGTATCGATGCACCGTCATAAATTTAACCTTTGCGGAATTCCTTCACCGGTTCGTTGAGCTTGAGGGTCAGGCATTTCGCCGACCCACCCGCTTTCAGAAACTCGGAAAGCTCGACCTCGTGAACTGTAAAGCCTGCGAGCATCAGGCGGGCTTGCAGTGGTTTGGACGCTTTGTTGAGAAAGACATGGGAACCGATGTTGACGGCATTACAGGCAAAATTTCCGGCATCCAGCGTATCGACCACGATTCTCTTGTGCGACGGGATGCGCGATTCAATCTTGATGCGAGAGTCATAGTCAAATGCTGGCGGGTGGTACATCAGGAAGCCATCGGTGAGCGGACAGAAGCAGGTATCGATGTGGTAGAAACGCGAGTCTACCAGCCGGATTGAAACGACCTCGAGATCGAAAAAGGCCTGCAATTCCGCGTGTGCCTCGATCTCGGTTCGAAAGCCTAAGCCGGTCCACAACCAGGGGCCCTTACGATCCAGCAGACAGTCACCCGCACCCTCGAAACCAATTTTTTCATCGAGATCCAGCAGAACGAAGTCATTCTCCCTGAACCATTTCTTGAAATAGGCCTCTTCCGGGCGCCTTTCCTTGGGCATGAAGTGACTCGCCACGGCCTTATTCCCGTAGACGACACCCGCGTTCGCGGTGAAAACCATATCCGGCAAATCCGGCTGCGGCGCGATCGTAACGATGTCGGCGTGCTCCGCCAGCTGATCACGCAGGTCTTGCCATTGCGTTGCCGCCAACTCCTCGTCAAGGTGACCCTCGCTCCCCGCCATCCATGGGTTAATGACGTATTCCACCGTGAAATAATCCGGCGGACACATCAATATCCTGTCCCTAAAACCACTCATTCGGTTCCTCCATGAGTCGTCATAATGCTCTGCACATTCGGCGTAACGGCCAATGCCGCGCGCTAGTTTTTCAGTTGCTCGCCCATATGCAGCAGCGGCAGCGGCATCGGGCTCGATCCATCAATAAAATACACCTTGCTCGCCGGATCCTTCGAGATGGCCTTTAACGCCTCCAGCGATTGCAACTGTATGTAAGCCGGATTACGCGCGATCGCCTCATTTATCTTGGAAATTTCATAGGCCTGCGCGTCCGCCAGGATACGCTTGCGGGCTGCTTCCTGTTCTGCGGCTTCACGGCCCGCTTCGGCGCGCGCCACCTGCTGCTGCAATTCGGTTCTGACACGTTCGAGCTCGGCGCGTTCGCGGTCTACCGCCTGCTCACGCTCCTTCTTTCTTTCAATTGCCTCGACGATGAAGGGCGGCAGCGTAATATCCCGAATCAATACCGCGGTGACGATGATGCCCTTCGAAGACAGGTATTCGCTCAGCCCGTCGGTCAGCGCTGCCTGCAGCGTTTCCTGGGTTTCTTCCTGGAAGAAATCCTCTGCCCGCTTGATGCTTTTGCCCTGCTCGCGAAGCAGGGAACGCAACTTGGGAATCAAATGAACCCTCACCGCCGCTTCCGCGTCGCCGGTCTGCTCCAGAATCTTCGGCGCCATGTTGCCATCGATACGATACTGGACGCTCACATCCAGCTTGGTCTGCAACTGATCCTGGCTGGGCACGCTCGCCGTTTCCAGGTGGGTTTTCTCGCGCGCGTCGAACAGTGTCCATCGATACAGCGGATTGACCGGAATATGCAGTCCCTGGGAATATCCCGCGGGCCGCACGTTGCCAAAGAGGGTCGCGACGCCCACCTGTCCCGGCGGAATCGTCTTGTAGAAATTCATGCCGATCAATACGAGTATGACGACGATCACCACACCTATCGGAAAGGATTTTGGAAAGTTGCCCCTGGCCATCTGTTGTCTCCTGCCGTTGAGTTTGGTGATGTTATTCATGGGGGTTCATTCTACCCACTCGAGGACCGACTCGCACTGCCACCCGGCTTATAGCCTCGCTGGTAAATGAATCTCCGCGAGCATGCAGCGCACGCTGCCACCCGAGTGTTTTTCGATATGGTCGATGGGCACGCTGACCACTCGCCCATTCTCTTCCAGGCGCGCCCGCTGCGCATTATCGAGGCTGTCCCAGGCCTGCCGGGACATGGCGACGACCCGTCCCCCGGACTGATCGCGTAATTCCAGCATATTGCCGGCAAAGGCCACCAGCTGGTCATAGTTCAGTAACAGGACGTCATGCCCGGTGCTGGCAAGTCGCTCAAGCACTGCTTGCCGTTGCTGCGGACGCGCGATCGCCTCCGCGCAGACTACTGCCAGTTTTTCACCAACATTCATAACGACATTGGTGTGATAGATGGGGAAACCGTCCCTGTCGACAGCATCAAAGGCAACCACTTCATACGCCATGCGCTGCGCAAAGTCACCGAGCACTTCGAGACTGGTACGCGAAGAAAGGCATGCATAGGCGATCCTGTGCGCGCGGTCCAGGACAAGGCTGCCCGTGCCCTCGAGATACTTGCCCGCATTTTCGTGAGCGCTGAGGTCGACGATCTCCCGAACCAGGAACCCCTGTTCGCTGCCCAGCGATTCAATGATGTCCGGGCGCCTCTCGGTACGCCGGTTGACGGCCTCCATTGGATAAAGCACGACAGTCCCATCGGCATGCAAACTGATCCAGTTATTGGGAAAAATCGAATCCGGCGTATGCGGCTCCTCGGTGTCGTCGAATAGACAGACGCGAATACCGGATTCCTGCAGGGCAGTCGCCAGCGCGTCAAACTCGGCAGCGGCAATTGCCTGTTGCTGGTCCTCACCCAGATCCGTGCGTGTCTGAAAACGATTGGATGCAGCGGTATGCGGATTACTCAGGAAACGTACCGGCCTGATCATCAGGACCGCGGACGCCAACTGGGACTCTTGTTCTTGTTGCATTTGCCTGACCAGCCTTAACAGGGAGACAATCGGGGTTTCAAGGTCGGCGGGTAGTCGGCCCTGCTGCCACCGGGAGACAGGAATTTGACCACGCACAACTGGCGAAGTCTAATCAGGAACGCAACCCACCCGGGCCTGGTCGCTCTGGCCTGGTTCGGCATGAGCGCATCCGTCGCCCTGCTCGCTGTCCCCGCTGTTTTTTCCTCGGGTCTCGACAGGCCGCTGACATTTATCGCCGCGCGCAGCATCTTCGTTGCGCTAAACCAGGCCGAGCTCATCGCGTTAATCCTGTTGCTGGTCACCATCCGGTTTGCCGGGCTAACCCGCAGCCTGTGGCACATCGCGGCCCTGTTGGCGCTTATGCAGATTGCCCAGGCAAGCTGGCTCCTGCCACAGTTATCCGAGCGGACCGACATGATCGTCTCCGGTATGACGCCGCCACCTTCGGCGGTGCATGCCCTGTACAGCGGACTGCATCTCGCGAAGCTGCTCCTGTTGCTGTTCATCGGCCTGCAGGTACGCAGGAATGGGGCTGCAAAGTAGTCAGTGGCACAGGCCAATGCCCGGCGCCCCCGATTCCTGCTAAACCGAGGCTGACGGTCGCTCGGCAACCAGTGTTTTCCAGCGCCGCAGGTTATGCGCGTCGTCCGGCAGCTCGAGCTTTATCCATGCCGCAAAATCCGTAAACACCATCGCGGTTATGTCTGCAATGGTGAACTGCTCGCCCGCAATGAAAGTGTGCTGCGCCAATTGCGCGTCGAGCGTTCGAAAGAACTCCGCAGCGCGACGCCGGCCTCTTTCTGCCAGGGCCGGTATCTGCTCATAATCGGTTGGCCCCGTGAGCGCCCGGCCCTTGAACCCGCTGGCGTAATTACGGATCGACTCTGCTATCGCTCCCAGTCCCTGTTGTTCGATCTTGATATTCCACTGCGTGGCAAGGGCGGCTTCTATGGCATTTCTGCCAAACATCGAGTGAGCGGGAAACTCGTCTTCGAGATACTGGCAGATTGCGAACACCTCGGTCAGGCAAGTGCCATCATCCAGTTCAAGTACGGGAACGGTGCAATCAGGGTTTATTGCTCGAAAAGCGTCGCTGAACTGCTCGCCATTGCGAAGATCAATTTGCACAGTTTCCATGTCGAGTTTCTTTTCAGCGAGAAACATGCGGACTCGTCGAGGGCTCGGCGCCGTGCTGCAATCATAGAATTTCATGGGTGGGTTACTCCCGCGTGGTTCATTTGTCCTGCATCTCCCGGGCCGCCCTGGCAATGGACTCGGCAGTCTGGCCGAACATGAACTTGCGGGCCTGGTCATCGATCGCGCCGGGTTTGCGCCAGTCCTTGCCTATCTCGATTGCGGCACGCACGGCTGGACGCGCTTTCAGGGCGTCAAACCAGCGTCGCAGATGCGCGAACCGGTCGAGGTCAATCTCGTAGCGTTTGTAAGGCACTATCCACGGATAACTCGCCATGTCTGCAATCGAATAATCGCCCGCCAGGAAGTCCCGATCCTGCAGCCTGTTATTCATAACGCCGAGGAGACGGTCGTACTCCTGCCGAAAACGGTCAAGCGCATAGGGCACCGGCTCCGGCGCATAATTGATGAAATGACTGAGTTGCCCGGCCGCCGGTCCCAGGTTGCCAACCTGCCAGTAAAGCCACTGCTGCACCTCATAACGACCGGCCAGCTCACTGGGCATAAACCTGCCGGTTCGTTCTGCCAGGTAGCTCAATATGGCCCCGGACTCGAACACGGAGATGCCCGTTTCGTGATCGACAATTGCAGGCATGCGGTTGTTAGGGCTGATCTTCAGAAACTCGGGGCGAAATTGCTCGCCGCGCCCGATATTGACAGGAATAACGTTGTACTCAAGGCCGCATTCCTCGAGCATGATCCCGATCTTCCAGCCATTTGGTGTGGGCCAGTAGTAAAAATCAATCATTTGAAAACTGACGGGCTTCTCACCGCTCCCAACAGGCGCGTAATATGGGCTTGTGGATTTTTCATCCTGATGCTCATTTATCCTATAGTGACCAGAGCGGAATTGCGAGGTAATGATGGTGACAGCAGTGCAGCGCAAAGTCAGCCTTGATGCCGATGACGGCCGCTCAATCCCGGTTCGAATATGGCAACCGGAATCCGCAGAACCGCGCTGCATTATCCAGGTACTGCATGGGCTCTCCGAACATGCCGGCCGCTACGCACGCTTTGGAAACGCCGCTTGCGCGCAAGGGTTTGCCGTGGTTGCCCACGATCATCGCGGGCACGGATCTGCGGCTGAATATTCAGGCCACTTCGCCGATAAAGACGGCTGGCAAAAGGTTCTTGGCGATGTGCTTGGTGTCCAGAACTTCATTCGCGACAATCACCCCGGCGTGCCCGTCATCCTTCTCGGCCACAGCATGGGCTCATTCATCGCCCAGGCAAGCGTCATGCAGTCCGGCAACGGCCTCGCCGGATTGATACTCTCGGGCTCGTCGTACGGGTCGCGCCTGCAAATCCGCGTTGCGCGGTGGGTGGCCCGGTTCGAAATCTGGAAAAATGGATCGCGCGCTCCCGCAGAACTGATGAACAAGCTGAATTTCCAGGCTTTCAACAAGGCGTTCGAGCCGGCTCGAACCGGGTTTGACTGGCTCTCCGGTGATGACGAGGAAGTTGACCGCTACATTGCGGATCCACTCTGTGGTGGGATGGCATCGGGAGGTCTCTGGCGCGACCTGGCGAGCGGGCTCCTGGAAATCACGTCGGTTAAAGCACTCAAGCGTATTCGCAGCGACCTGCCGATCCTGATTACAGGTGGCGAAAAAGACCCGGTCGGCGGAACCCGCGGCATGACAAGATTACGCAAAGCCTTTGCTGCAAGCGGTCACAGCAACGTGACCCTGAAGGTCTATGCGAATGCGCGCCATGAGATTCTCAATGAGACCAATCGGCAAACCGTAACTCAGGACGTATTGTCCTGGGTAAACGAGCAGATCCAATAAAAAAGGGGCGCCAGTGGCGCCCCTTCTCTTCATGCATCGAGTGCGTCGTTCGACTAGAAGTCGTACTTCACACGGGCATACCAGTAGGCACCGTTAAAGCCAAACGGCGAGAACTGGCTGTACCTGTTGCCCACACCGTCTGCTCCGCCCGGATTGTCTTCCGGCGTCGTATCAAACAGGTTCTGCGCACCAACAATGACGGTAACGTCATCGGTTACGTTGTAGGCAGCTTCCACGTCAACCAGGAACTCACCGCCGTAGACGTTGCCGTCTTCGGAGTCGAACCAGTCATCGTAGTAGCTCAAACGACCGAGAACACGCCAGTCACCATTCATATGGTTTGCCGTCAGCGACCAGCGGGTCTCGGGCAGACCTTCCTGCAACTCGCGAATACGCGTGTTATCCAGCGTATCGGGGTTAGACTTGGTGACATCCGTGCTGGTGTAGTTGAACGCCAGGGCGAAATCCGTCACGCCGCCTGCCATGTCTACTGCCGTCGTCGCAACGATATCAATACCGGAAGTCTCCGTATCGAAGTCGTTGGTGAAGAACCGGAAGTTCTGCAGGTTGCCAGCGCTTGTTACGCCTTCAGCGATCAGGTCATCGACCTCTTCCGGTGTCAGCGAGAACAGCTGCGAAACCGTGATACGGTCGGTCACTTCAATGTTGAAGTAATCGGC
>DATCZF010000092.1:0-2519 GCA_036526055.1 Woeseiaceae bacterium | reverse complement strand
CTGATTAGTGTTGCGCCATTCCAGGAGGATTGTCATGTCCCGGTTGTTTCTTGCGTTGCTCTGCATCTCGCTGCTGTTGGCCTGCTCACCGGAACGAAGCGAACTCCTGGCTGCCAACAAAGCGCTGGTCCGTGAATTTGTGGACATCGGCAACGCCCGTCAGTTTGATCGACTGGCTGAGGTCATCGCCGATGATTTCGTGCGACACAGCCAGGCAACCCCCGGACTCGTCATTACGAATCGCGACGCCTTTCGCGCGTTCATGGAACAGGACATCCTTACGTTTCCAGACTCACAAGTCAGCATTCAGCAGTCAGTCGCTGAAGGCGACCGGGTTGCTGTGTGGGCGACCTACAGTGGCACGCAGCTGGGTCCGATGGGCGGATTTCCTGCGACCGGCAAGCGCATGGCAATCGAATTTGGCGCCGTTTTCAGAATAGAGCATGGCCGCATTGCGGAACTGTGGGTCACCTGGGACAACCTGGCGGCGCTGGCCCAGCTCGGCCTGTTGCCCGAGCCTTCGGCAGACCCTTCGCAACAGACCTGATCAATACGGGAGTATCGCGATGGCACGCACGAGGCGCTGGAGGCGATTTTATCGGGAGATCGTGCGGCAAACGCTGTTTGCACGCCTTGTATCTCTCCTTGTAATTCTGTGGTTGCTGTTTGCCGCGGCAATCTGGTATGCCGATCATGGTAGCGAGGGATCGCGCCTGCAAACCTATGGAGAGGCTCTCTATTGGGGCATTGCGGCTTTTTCGACCGCCGGCATCGCAGATCCGCCGGTAACGCCACTGGCTAAATTTATCGGGGGCGTGTGGATCGTTCTCGGGTCGACCCTGTTTTTCGGCGCCATAGTTGCCACGGTGACGGCGTATTTCATGCGGCCACTGCAACGACCTGCACGCCAGATCGTCGAAACGATCGAATTCAACCTGGAGCATCTCGATGCATTGAGCATCGAGGAGCTGGATTTATTAAAATCCACGGTTGATACACTGATCGAGCACATGGAGCGCGTCAAACGGCTGCGCGGGCAACAGGCGGCCGGGGCACATGAGTGAGCGCGCTGCCTGCGGCAGGATCATATTTTAAAAAAGGGGTATAAACAGTGCGCGGAAAACCTGTCAGTCGCTTTCCGGTGCCCGATATCAACGAATTGCCGGACGATATACGGGCACGCATCCTCGAAGTCCAGGAAAAGACGGGCTTTGTGCCCAACGTGTTCCTCGTGCTGGCCCATCGACCGGATGAGTTTCGAGCCTTCTTTCAGTACCACGATGCCCTGATGGAAAAGGAGGGCGGGCTAAGCAAGGCGGAGCGCGAGATGATCGTGGTTGCGACCTCCGGCCTAAACCAGTGTATCTACTGCGTGGTGGCGCATGGCGCGATCCTGAGGATTCGAGAGAAGAACCCGCTTATCGCCGAGCAGGTGGCAAGCAACTACCGCAAGGCGGATATCACCGAGCGCCAGAAGGCCATGCTGGATTTCGCGGTCAGGGTATCGCAGGAGGCGTACAGCATTCGCGAGCAGCACGTCGAGGATATGCGGTCCAAAGGATTTGCGGACGAAGAAATCTGGGATATCGGCGCGATTGCCGCGTTTTTTGCGTTATCGAACAGAATGGCGAATCTGACCGACATGCGTCCAAACGACGAGTTCTACATGCTGGGGCGCGTACCGCCTGACTAGACGCGTGTCGATCTCCGACGCGGCGCGCAAATCCGTTACACTTGGACGCTTGCCATAGATGGGGGCGCACTTGATTGTTCTGGAAACCGCGCGGACGCGATTACGCCTGCTGACCGCCGAGGATGCACAATTTATTCTCGAGATACTCTCGGACCCGTCCTTTATTCGAAACATCGGTGACCGCGGCGTACGCACGCTGCAACAGGCCGGTGACTACATCAGGACACGCATCGTTGACAGTTATGAGCGCCACGGGTTTGGCATGTGGGGTGTCGAGCGCAAGGCAGACAGTGTGTTGATGGGCATGAGTGGCCTGGTGAAGCGCGACGAACTGGAGGACGTTGATCTTGGCTTCGCGTTCTTGCCTGAGTATTGCGGCTGTGGCTATGCTGAAGAGTCTGCGCTGGCTGTTTGTCGATACAGCTTTGACGTCCTGGGGCTGCGCCGGCTGGTTGCCATAACCGTTCCAGGCAATGCGCGGTCAATTGCCCTGCTGGAGAAACTGGGTTTGCGTTTCGAGCGCACCATCACGCTCGGCGAGGAACACACACCATTGCGACTGTACGCCACGGAGAGACCTGTTTGACACGATCGATCGCTTACGCAAATCCTTTGCCTGCTCTTGTGGCGCTGACACTGCTTTTGCTCGCTTCCTGCCAGCCGGGAGAGCGCGCTCCTGCCGCGCCGAATGATTTTGTGCTGACGATTATTGGCACGAACGACATTCACGGAGCGGTAGCCGCCCACGACGGGCGTGGCGGCCTGCCGATGCTGTCCGCTTACGTCAACGCCGTCCGCGAGCTGCGGCAAAAAGACGGCGGGGCGG
>DATCZF010000091.1:0-4782 GCA_036526055.1 Woeseiaceae bacterium | reverse complement strand
GCACACCAGGAGAATGATGGCGACCGTTGTCGCAAACGTCACCCTGTCGATCTGCCGCTGCTCCACGCGTCAGGCCTTTTCGATGACTTTCTTGGCGGCGACGAACGGCGTATTCACGACGCTGACAGCGAAGGACCCGTGTTCGCTCTCCACGTTAAATCGGTTGCCCGGCGCAGCGCACTCGGCCGGCACGTTGGCAAACCCGATGTATTGCGAGAGTTGCGGAGACCAGGTTGCGCGCGTTACGTGCCCGACAACTTCGCCATCACGCAATACCGGCCAGAACTCGCTGTTTCCGGGCAGCGGCTTTGCAACGTCGGCCACGAACCCGACCAGGCGGCGCGCGACACCTTCCTGCCGAATCCGCCGCAGCGCCTCCTTGCCGATGAAGTCGGCCTGCATATCCACATCCACCAGCCGCTCCATGCCCAGCACGAACGGATTGTCGTCACGGGTAATGTCTGAGCAGTAGGACAGGATGCCGCCCTCGATACTGCGGATCGTGCTCGGTGCCGCGGGCGCGATGCCATCATCGGCACCGGCGGCCATGATCGTTTCCCAGAGCTCATCGCCCCGCGTGCCGTCGCACAGGTAAATTTCGTAACCGAGCTCCCCGCTCCAGCCGGTGCGGCTGACCACCAGGGGAATGCCGTTCAGGCTGGTCCTCGCGAGCCTGTAATAGGCGAGTTCGCTGACCGATTCATCGAAGAGTTTGCGCGCCACCTGGGGCGCTTTGGGTCCCTGCAACTGCAGCGGCGAGACATCGGGTTCAAAGACACGCACGTCCATATCGCTTCGTGTTGCGATGCCCTGCGCCCAGAGCAATGCGTCGCCGTCACCGGGCGAAATCCAGTATTCGTTGGCCGCAAGTCGCAGCAAAACCGCGTCATTGATGATGCCGCCCTTCGCATCAGTCAGCACGATGTAGCGGCACTGTCCGGCCTCGCAGCTGGCAAGGTTGCGGGGCGTCAGGTACTGCACGAAGCGCGCTGCATCGGGCCCGGTTATGGCGACCTGGCGCTCGCAGGCGACATCCCACAACGTGACTGCCGACAGCAGTCTTTCATACTCGTCTTCCGGGCTCGTGTAGGCAGTTGGCATGTACATGTGGTTGTACACGGTAAATGCCCTGGCGCCCCAGCGTACCGTCGCCTCATAAAAGGGCGATTTGCGAACCCTGGGGCCGATGAAGATTTCGGGCACGTCATTCTCCTGCTACCGGCAATCACCGGCAGTCGCGGTAGGTAGCTGTTGACCCCGATACTAGCCCACCCGCCGGCCTGATTTCATCCGCTTTGCCGCTGGCACGACTATTACGTGGCGGCGTGGTCAGCGCGTTACCAGGCCATGCCTTTCGCCGCTGCAGCAAAAACACGCGGAAATGGTTCGGTATCAGCCGGCTTGTTCAGGAATAAACTGACGCTCGGCCGGCAGGCTCGCGGATTGCGAAAAACGGTTGTTGGGAATGCCGAAGGCGGTGTGATTTGTGCCGAAAGGAAGTGGTGGGCCCCCGGGGACTCGAACCCCGAACCAATGGATTAAGAGTCCACTGCTCTACCAATTGAGCTAGAGGCCCAGCTCGCAAATCAACTTGAAATAAATTGGGGTGGACGATGGGACTCGAACCCACGACGACCGGGATCACAACCCGGGGCTCTACCAACTGAGCTACGCCCACCACTGTACTTACTCGTCTCGTTTTCAGCGAGACCGCAAACCATCATCTTGCCGAGAAACGGGCCGATTAATCAATGGCCCTTCGCTCAGTAAAAATCTGGCGCGCCCGGCAGGACTCGAACCTGCAACCGCCGGCTTAGAAGGCCGATGCTCTATCCGGTTGAGCTACGGGCGCTGCATTCTAACCCTGCCTGTTTCGGTCCTGGTCGGGGCAGAGGGATTTGAACCCCCGACCCTCTGCTCCCAAAGCAGATGCGCTACCAGACTGCGCCATGCCCCGCTGCCAGAAAACCGAAATGCCCAATTTACAACGATTTTACCGCCACCGGGCGTTGCGGGGGCAGAATGATACGACCCCCCCAAGAGGCAGTCAATTTTGATTTACCCCATTTGCGCCGAAATCCGCAACACTTCTACCTGTGGCAGCTTATTTGGTATCGTGCACCGCAATTCCGTCACAGAACAGTACAGGCCGACAATACAATGAAACGAGTCCTTATCGCGATTTTTGCCCTCTGCTCAGTCTCCGCACTGGCGCAGGACAAGCTTCCCGCGCACCCGCTGGTCAAGGTCGACACGACCCTCGGCAACTTCATTATCGAGCTGGATGCGCGCCGTGCGCCCATCACCGTGCGCCATTTCCTGAAGCTGGTCGACGAACAATACTATGATGGCACGATCTTTCACCGCGTCATCAAGGACTTTATGGCACAGGGTGGCGGCTACACGCTGGCCCTCAAGCCGAAAGAATCAAAGGATGCAATTCCAAACGAGTCCGGCAATGGCCTGCGCAACCTGCGCGGCACGATCGCGATGGCGCGCACGGATGACCCGCATTCCGCGAATGCCCAGTTCTTCATCAATGTCGTGGACAACCTGCAGCTCGATCCGACCCCGGATCGCTGGGGCTATGCCGTGTTCGGCAACGTGATCGAAGGCATGAACGTGGTGGATGCGATGGTGTCGATCCCTACCGGTCGCAACGGGCCGTTCTCCCGCGATGTGCCGGTCGCGCCGATCGAAATCCGCAAGATCGCGCGTTTCCAGTACGAGTAAGTCGAGCAGCCCGTTGACCACACTGTTCATTTCCGACCTGCACCTCAATGCCGGCAACCCGGCCATCGGGGAGCAGTTTCTCGACTTCCTGAATGGCGAGGCGCAGGACGCGGCGGCCCTCTACATACTCGGTGACCTGTTCGAATCCTGGGTTGGCGATGACGATCCCGATCCCTACTACGCCAGCATCAAGCAAGCGCTGCGCAGGTTCACGGATGGCGGAGTAGCCACTTTTGCCATGCACGGTAACCGTGACTTCATGCTCGGTGCGCGCTTTGCGGCCGAGACCGGGATAAGCCTGCTTGCCGATCCCGTGATTCACACGATTGCGGGCAGCCCTGTCATCCTCAGCCATGGCGATGCGCTGTGTACTGATGACGTGGCTTACCAGGCGTCGCGCACGATGACGCGCGACCCGGCATGGCAGGCGATGATGCTCGAAAAGACGCTGCAGGAACGCCTCGACTTTGCCGCCGAGGCGCGCCGGCAAAGCAGGGCCTATGCCATGCAGGTCAGCGAGGACATCGCAGACGTCAACCAGGCGGCGGTCGAATCGCTGATGCGCGAGCTGCAGACGTTCACCTTGCTGCACGGTCACACGCACCGCCCGGCGGTACACGAGTTTCAGGTCGATGGCCAGGCCGCGCGGCGAATCGTGCTGGGCGACTGGTACGAGCAGGGCAGCGTCGTCCGGTGGGACGAATCCGGGCCGGTGCTGAGCGCCCTGCCCCGCGGCTAGTGCAGCGGCACGCCGCTGTGAAAACGAAAATCCGGGTCGCCGGCGGTAATCAACGCCGCCTCGACGACCTTTAATTCCTCCAGGCGTTGCAGCAACACATCGTCACTGACGCCGGTCTCTGCGCTGGCATGTTCCAGGTAGTGGCTGAAGTGGCGGGACTCCGAAGCCAGCAAGCCGCTGTAAAAACGCTGCAAGTCATTCGGTAACGCCGGCGCTATTGCCGCAAATCGCTCACAGGACCTGGCCTCGATCAGCGCACCGACCAGCAACAGGTCGAGCAGTCGCGCCGGCTCATCATCCCTGACCGCATCGCGCAGGCCGCCGGCATAGCGCGATGCACTCAGTCGCTGATAGGGAATGCCACGCTCCCTGAGGATGCCCCTGACCTGCTCGAAATGGCGCAGCTCCTCGCGCGCCAGTCGCGACATGCGCTGCGCCAGGTCCTCGCGCTCGGGATAGCGATAGATAAAACCCAGCGCCGTCGATGCCGCCTTCAGTTCGCAGTTGGCATGATCGATCAGCAACTCCGGCAAGCGATTGACCGCGGCCTCGACCCACTCCGCCGGGGTTGGCGCAAGCAGCACGTCATAGACCGTCTGTGGCGGCCTGGTCACGACAGGCATCGGACCACCTCCGCAGCCGATGCCGGCCTGTCAGCCGGTAACTTGGCCAGCAGCCGCGACAGCATTGGCTGATGCCCGGCCAGCGACTCCGGCAGCTGCGGCAATGGCGCATTACGGTGCTTGTAGATGATTTCCATGGCCTGCTTGCCCGTGTATGGCGGGCGTCCCGTCAGCATTTCGTGGTAGATGATGCCGAGACTGTAGAGATCCGCGCGTTCGTCGATCTCGTTCGCATGGCCCTGCTCCGGACTCATGTAATACGGCGTACCCGAGATGATGCCGCTGCTTTCCAGGCGCGCGGCGCGCCGCATGCGTCGAGCCAGGCCGAAATCGATCAGGGCCAGGCTGCCGTCGTCACGGAACATGATGTTGGCGGGCTTCAGATCCAGATGCAGAATGCCGGCCGCATGCAGGCTGCTCAATGCGCCGGCGATCTGCCTCAGATAGGTGAGCGCATCACCGTCTTCGAGGCCTTCGCGAATTCGCTGCGACAGGTCGCCGCCCGATAGCCACTCCATGGCGATGTGTGCGTGCTGATCGCCGATACCCAGGTTTTCGATGCGGGCGATATTGGGATGGTCGATGCTCGCAATCAGTTCGTACTCCCGAATGAACCGATCCAGCATGTTTTCCTCGACGCCGATATTTGGCATCTTGCGCAGGACTTTCAGCGCTATTTGACGACCG
>DATCZF010000090.1:0-4751 GCA_036526055.1 Woeseiaceae bacterium | reverse complement strand
CGGTGGGCACCTTGATGAAGTCGTAATGCATAACCGCCCTCAATGATGACCGGTCGCCGCCCGGCCAAGCCGAAAAAAGCGGGCATTTTACCGATCAGGCCCGTGATTTACAGGCCTTTTTCAGTACCGGTGCTCCCTAATGATGATCGTCGTCGAACTGGGCTTCTTCCGTGGATCCCGTCAGGGCCGACAGCGACGAGTGACCCGCGGCAATCACCTGGGTTACGGCATCGAAATAGCAGGCACCAACCTCGCGCTGGTGTCGGGTCGCGGAGTAACCTTCGTCTTCGGCCGCAAATTCGGCTTCCTGCAACTGGACATAGGCTGACATCTGCCTCGCCTTGTAATCCTTGGCCAGCGTAAACATGCTGTAGTTCAGCGCGTGGAAACCGGCCAGCGTGATGAACTGGAACTTGTAGCCCATTGCGGCAAGCTCCTTCTGGAACTTCGCGATGGTCGCGTCATCAAGATGTTTCCGCCAGTTGAACGACGGGGAGCAGTTGTAAGCAAGCCGCTGCCCCGGAAATTCTTTTTTCACCGCTTCGGCAAAGACCTTCGCCTGCTGCAGATCCGGAACGCTGGTCTCGCACCACAGAAGATCGACATAGGGTGCATACGCCAGGGCACGGGATACCGCCTGCTCGAGCCCGGCCTTGACGTAGTAGAACCCTTCCGCCGTGCGTTCGCCGGTCACAAACGGACGGTCTCGCTCATCGATATCCGAGGTCAGCAGGTTGGCAGCATCCGCATCGGTGCGCGCTATCAACACGGTCGGCACGTCACAAACGTCGGCTGCCAGCCGGGCGGCGATCAGTTTGCTGACGGCTTCCTGGGTTGGCACCAGGACTTTGCCGCCCATGTGTCCGCATTTTTTTGCGGACGACAACTGGTCCTCGAAGTGCACGCCCGCTGCACCAGCTGCGATCATTGCTTTCATCAGCTCAAACGCGTTGAGGACACCGCCGAACCCGGCCTCCGCATCGGCGACGATCGGCTGCAGCCAGTCCACCGTGTCGTCACCCTCTGCGTGGCGAATCTGGTCCGCACGCAGCAACGTGTTATTGATCCGGCGCACTACAGCCGGCACGGAATCAGCCGGGTACAGGGACTGGTCCGGATACATTTCGCCCGCGAGATTGGCATCGCCCGCAACCTGCCACCCCGACAGGTAAATCGACTTCAAGCCCGCTTTCACCTGCTGCATGGCCTGGTTTCCGGTCAGCGCACCGAGCGAATTAACAAATGGAAATTCGTTGATGTATGCCCATAATTTCTCGGCTCCCAGGCGAGCCAGCGAGTGCTCAACCTGGACAGTGCCGCGCAGACGCACGACATCATCCGCCTCGTAGCCCCGGACAACGCCTTCCCAGCGAGCGTTTTCTTTCCAGTCCTTGGCGATTTGCGCCGCCGTTTTCAATGCCATCACAGTTTCTCCTAAAGTCCTGTGGCGTTGCGTCCGTGGGGACTAGTCGATTTCTTCGTAAGCCTCGAGCGTGAGGAACGTTACGAACGTATTCTGCCTCGTGATCTTGTCCATGAGGGCCGCCGCTTCCCGGTATTGCCCGTTCTCAAAGGCCGACGCTCCGACCTCCTCGCGAATCTTGTCCATTTCTTCGCGCAGCAACTCCTTGAACATATCGTAGGTGACGGGACGGCCATCATCCAGCACGCCGGTTTCATGATGTACCCACTGCCACACCTGCGCCCTCGAAATCTCGGCAGTCGCCGCGTCCTCCATCAGGTTATAAAGCGGCACACAGCCATTCCCCCCCAGCCATGCCGCCATGTATTGCACACCGATCGATATGTTGGCGCGCAGTCCCTTCTCGGTAATCTTTCCCTTCACAACCTGCAGCAGGTCATCGGCGCTCACCTGAACGTCATCCCGTTGCCGGGACACCTGGTTTTCCTGGGGCATGTGCCGGTCAAAGATCTCCATCGCCAGCGGCACCAGTCCCGGGTGTGCAACCCAGGTTCCGTCATGCCCGTCGGAGACCTCGCGCTCCTTGTCGATACGAACCTTGTCCAGCGCCAGCTCATTGGCTTCCGGGTCTCCCTTGATCGGGATTTGAGCAGCCATGCCGCCAATGGCGAACGCCCCGCGCCGATGACAGGTCTTGATGACCAGCTGTGAATAGGAGCGCAGAAAATGTGTCGCCATCGTGACTTCCGCCCGATCGGGCAAAACAAATTCCGGGTAGCGATTGAATTTCTTGATGAAGCTGAAAATGTAATCCCAGCGCCCGCAATTCTGCCCGACGATGTGATCCTTCAGTTCGAAAAGAATTTCTTCAATTTCAAACGCCGCGAGAATCGTTTCTATGAGCACCGTTACCTTGATCGTTCCAGGGGCAACGATGCCCTCTTCCTCCACGAAGTGAAAAACGTCATTCCAGAGCCTGGCCTCGAGATGGCTCTCGAGTTTTGGCAGGTAGAAATAAGGCCCGGTGCCGCGGCGCGACAGTTCCGAGGCGTTATGAAACAGGTAGAGTCCGAAATCAACCAGGGCGCCTGGAATCGGCATGCCATCGAGCAGCAGGTGCTTTTCACCCAGGTGCCAGCCGCGTGGCCGGACAATCAGGGTCGCAACCTTGTCGGCCAGTGCGTACTGCTTGCCGTTGTCAGCCGTGAACTCGATTGATCGCCTGACCGCATCCCGCAGGTTCAATTGCCCGCGGATTACGTTTTCCCAGGTCGGTGTCATCGAGTCCTCACAGTCCGCCATGAAGACCTTGGCGCCGGAGTTCAAGGCGTTGATGATCATCTTGCGATCCGTGGGACCCGTAATTTCTACGCGACGATCGCGCAGATCCTGCGGCGCATCGCAAACCTGCCAGTCGCTCTCCCGTATGTGCCGGGTCTCCTCAAGAAAGCCCGGCAGAGCGCCGCTGTCGATTTCTGCCTGTCGCCGTTCCCGACGCTCCAGCAGCGCATACACTGCTGGCCGGAATCGCTGCGCCAGGCGGGCCAGGAATGCGAGCGCCTCCGGAGTCAGAATGTCATCGCAGCCTGCCGGGACTGGCCGGGTTACCGCTAGGCTGGGATCGCTTCCTGTGCTAACCTGCTCGCTCATTCCGGGCTAATCCTTTACTGGTTAAAGTTTTATATAATAATAGGTTATACGTTTTTCTTAAGACGGTTTCTTGCTGAAGCAACGGGAAATATATTGCACTGCGTCATAATAGCCGCGCGCTCAAGCCGGCGCAATGGAACAAACCACATCATGTCACGCTCTCGCCCGCCATGCCGCTGATTCTGCTCAATAAGCCTTTTCGGGTCCTCAGCCAGTTCAGCCCCAGTGAAAACAAGGCGACGCTGGCCGATTACATCCATGAACCCGGCGTCTATCCCGCAGGTCGGCTGGATTTCGACACTGAAGGCCTCCTGGCCCTGTGTGATGACGGACGCCTGCAGGCACGGATCAGCCAGGGACAACCGGCCGTTGTCAAAGGGTACTGGGCACAGGTGGAAGGCGCTGCCGACGATTCGAGCCTGACGCCATTGCGGGACGGCGTGGTCCTCAAGGATGGCCCTGCACGGGCCGTCTATGCGCAGATTATTGCCGAGCCACCCGGTGTATGGCGGCGCGACCCCCCGATTCGCTATCGGCAGAACAAACCCACCACATGGCTCGATCTCGGCCTCGATGAGGGCCGCAACCGCCAGGTGCGTCGCATGACAGCCGCCGCAGGCCTGCCGACCCTGAGGTTAATTCGCCATACGATCGGGCCCTGGTCACTCAACGGGCTGCAACCCGGAGACGCCAGGAGCATTGCTACAGAACGTGCCTGGGACGAACTGAAACGCTGGCAAAACGACGTCAGGAACCGTTACGAAAGCCGGCGATCCTCATAGCGACTTCCATCGCCTGCTCGTAATTCAGCCTGGGATCGACCGTCGACTTGTAAGACCTGACGAGATCCGAATCAGTCAGCCCACGGGCACCACCGGTGCATTCCGTAACATTTTCGCCGGTCAACTCCAGGTGCACGCCACCGAGGTAGGTGCCCATACTCGCATGAATGCGAAAAGCGGCTTCGAGCTCCGCCATGATCGCCTCAAAGCGGCGCGTCTTGATGCCGCTCGCCGTCGTTTCCGTATTGCCATGCATGGGGTCGCAGACCCAGAGCACTGGTGCGCCGGTAGCTTTTACCGCTCGAATCAGTTCCGGCAAATGATCACCCACCGCATTGGCCCCGAAACGATGAATCAGGCTGATCCGCCCTGCTTCATTATTGGGGTTCAATATACGCAGTAAGTCCTGCAGCCAGGATCCGCTCATACTCGGGCCGACCTTGATGCCTATCGGGTTCGCGATGCCGCGGAAGTATTCGACGTGTGCTCCGTCGATTGCCGCAGTGCGCATCCCGATCCAGGGATAATGCGTCGTCAGGTTATACCAGCGCTTGCGGCGATCGCGAAAGCGCGTTTGCGCCTGTTCATAATCCAGGTGCAAGCCTTCGTGCCCGGAATAAATCTCGACGCGTTGCGCTTGCTGGAACGAACGTCCGGAGATGGATTCGAGAAAGTCCAGCGAGTTGGAAATCGATCGCACGATCTCGTGGTATTGATCTGCCAGCGGCGAATGGCCAACCCAGTCGAGGTCCCAGTATTCCGGATGGTGCAAATCGGCAAAACCGCCATCGATCAGGGAGCGAACGAAATTCAGCGTCAACGCCGCCCGCTCGTAGCCGCGCAAGATGAGCTGCGGATCCGGCACCCGGTCGGCGGCCGTGAACGGGTTGCGATTC